>JAIVHR010000072.1:2237-7329 GCA_020200935.1 Sphingomonadales bacterium | reverse complement strand
CCCTTCTCGTCGAAGCCGGTCGCCTGGATATGGCCGTTTGGCGTCGGGCAGAGCCAGACATCCTTCCAGGCCGGCGGCACGGTGAGCGCGTTCAGCCGCTCGATTTCGTCTTCGTCGGCGATCCGCTCGCCTTCGGGATCGATATAGCCCCAGCCCTTGCCGTAGCGGCGGCGCGCGATGCCCGGGAGATCGTCGTCGACATAAACGAGCCTGGCCATCGCTTGCTCCTTCCAACGGCCAAGGCCGCGATCGTTCCAACGCCACACTTCGCCGCGCGTTCCGGAACGACCGCCCGATCCCGTTCGTTTCTGGCCCATACGTTTCTGGAGCGATTGCACTTTTTCCTAGACCAAAGGAGCTTCCCGTGACCAAGCCAATAGACCAGGCCACCATACTGATCCTCGCCACCGACGGCTTCGAATATTCCGAATTGACCGAGCCCAGGAAAATGCTCGAGGAACGCGGCGCGACGGTGACGCTCGCCTCGCCGGGCCTCGATCCGATCGAAGGCGAATCGGGCGGCGAGAGCAAGGGGACCGTCACCCCCGACATGACGCTCGACCAGCCCGACGAGAAGGATTTCGACGCGCTGCTGCTGCCGGGCGGCCAGCGCAATCCGGACAGCCTGCGGCTCGAGAAGGACGCCGTCGCGCTCGTCGCGGCCTTCGCCGAGGCCGGCAAGCCGATCGCGGCGATCTGCCACGGGCCGTGGCTGCTCGTCGAGGCCGACATCGTCAAGGGCAAGACGGTGACGAGCTGGCCGTCGATCCGCACCGACCTGCGCAATGCCGGCGCCAATGTCGTCGATCGCGAGGTCGCGGTGGACGGCAACATCATCACCAGCCGCAAGCCCGACGATATCCCCGCCTTCACCGAGGCGCTGATCGCCTCGATCGAAGGCACCGAACAGCGCGCCGCCGCCTAGCCGGCGAGGCCGGGCCTGCCGATCCGTTCGACGAGCGGGCGTTGCGCCGCCTGCTTGCGCAGCCGCGCGAGATACGTGTCGAGCCCGATCTGTACCGAGAGCAGCATCAGGAACACCGGCTGGAAGGCGATGCCGACGAACAAGGCCCCGAGCAGATAGACGAGCTGCGCCTGCTGGAGCGCGGTCGCCAGCGGGCTGACCCAGCCGAAGCCCTCGGGCGCCTTGTCGCCGCGATAATGGCGGCGCAGCCATTCCATCCGGACGAGCCCGGCCAGATGAATACTCAGCCACAGCGCGAGGCCGATCCAGCCCTGCTCGCCGAGCATCTCGAAATAGGCCGAGTGATAGGCGCGCCCCTTGTCGGTGACGAGCCGGCGGTTGACCGTCCGCACGTCGCCGCCCGCCGACAGGCTGGCATCGCGGGTGTAATAATTAAGGTTGTTGCCGCGATAGGCGTCGAAGCCGCCGCCCAATGGATGTTCCTGGACATAATCGAGCGTCCAGCTCCAGACCGCGATCCGCGTCCCCGCCGATTCGTCGGCCTGATAGTTGCTGATCGTGCCCATCCGCTCGGAGAAAGCCGCCGGCAATAGCGGTAGCGCAACGAGTCCCGCGAGCGCCGCACCGGCGACGAACAGCCCCCGGCGCTTGACGTCGCGCAGCATCAGCACGGCGAGAAAGCCCGCGCAGACGAGTCCGGTCCGCGCTTGCGTCCCGATCGGCGTCAGCAGGCAGGCGAAGATCAGGCCGCCGGCGAAGATGTAGACCCATTTGTCGGGCTTGAAGATCGTGCCGTGGCGGGTCAGCCAGAGGATCAGCGGGATCGCCATGATCGCCGCCGTCGACAGCGTCGAGTCCTCGTAGATGCCGCTATTGTCGTCGACCATCATCGCGAAGCTGCCATAACCCGATCCGCCGAAGACGGTCTTGATCCCGGCGCCGATGACGATCGCCGCGAGCGCCAGCACTATGAACAGCAGCACCGATTCGATGCGCAGCCTGGTGCGCAGGGTCAGCGGCAGGAAGATCGCGAAAATCATCGACTTCCAGACCCAGTCCCATTTGTCGAAGGCCTCCTCGGCGAATTCGGCGATATAGAAGGTGGTCAGCCCGCAATAGCCGAGCAGCAGCAGCAGCAGGATCTGCCGCGGCGCGATCCGCATGTCGGCCTTCTTGTCGGTGATCAGCCAGCCGGCGATGGCGAGCCCGAAGACGATGAAGGAGACGGGTAGGCTGCTGAACAATCCGTAGGAAATGCGCTGCGGCGCGACAATGTCGACATAGATATAGGCGCAGACGAACAGGAAGGGCCGCTTGAGCCCGAGCAGCAGCAGCGCGCCGAGAAAGCCGAAGAAGCCCGCGTCACGCATCGCGGCCGGGCTCCGCTGGAATAACGGGCTTGCGGCGGGCGATGCCGGTCTCGCGCCCGCCCTCGTCATCGAGCTCGGGACGCCGGACCAGCCGCCATGCCGCGATCAGCATGAGCGCATGGGCCAGGGTCAGGGCAAAAATGTCGATCATCGGCGGGCGTTTCTCCGGGCGTACGGACTGCACTGTCCCATTTAGCGCGCGGGGGTTGAGGGTGTGTTAAGCAGTTCGTGGCAGACCCGTCGCATGCGGATCCTGCATATCCTCGATCACGCCATGCCGCTGCATAGCGGCTACAGCTTTCGCACGCGCGCGATCCTCAAGGCGCAGGCCGCGCGCGGCTGGGCGGTCGCCGGCGTCACCGGGCCGCGCCAGGGGGCGAGCGGGGCGGGCTGCGAGACGATCGACGGCCTGACTTTCTACCGCACCGATTACGCGCCGCACGGCGCCTCGCCCTTGCGCGAATGGCGCGAGGTCGCGGCCTTCGCCGAGCGCATCGATGAAGTGGTCCGCGAATGGCGGCCCGACCAGCTTCACGCCCATTCGCCGGTATTGAACGCGATGGCCGCACAGCGCGTCGCGCGCCGCCATCGGCTGCCGCTGGTCTATGAGATCCGCGCCTTTTGGGAAGACGCCGCGGTCGGCAACGGCACCGGCTTTGCGGGTTCGCCGCGATATTGGGCGACGCGATTGCTCGAAACCAACGCCGCCAACCAGGCCGATGCGGTGGCGGTGATCTGCGACGGACTCAAGCAGGATCTGGTCCGCCGCGGCGTGGCGGCCGACAAGATCTTCGTCGCCCCCAACGGCGTCGATCTCGGCCTGTTCGGCAAGCCGGCCGAAGGCGATGCGCAGCTGGCGCGACAGCTCGGGCTGGAAGATGCCGAGGTGATCGGCTTCATCGGCAGCTTCTACGATTATGAAGGCCTCGACGATCTGATCGCCGCGATGCCGGCTTTGGTCGAAGCTCGGCCGAAGGCGCATCTTTTGCTCGTCGGCGGGGGGCCGATGGATGCCGATCTGCGCGACCGGGCGAAGGCATCGCCGGTGGCGGCTCACATCCACTTCACCGGCCGGGTGCCGCATACCGAGGTCGAGAAATATTACGCGCTGATCGATATCCTCGCCTATCCGCGCAAAAAGATGCGGCTGACCGATCTCGTGACGCCGTTGAAGCCGCTCGAGGCGATGGCGCAAAGACGGCTGGTCGCGGCTTCCGATGTCGGCGGCCATCGCGAGCTGATCGAGGACGGCGTTACCGGGACATTGTTTCCGGCCGGCGACCCGGCGGCGATCGCCCAAGCGCTGACCGGCTTGCTCATGATTTCGAGAGCGGCGACGATGAGATTTCGGACTTGCCGGCCGCGCCCGATCCGGACGCGGAACCGAATGCAGAGCCGATGGCTGGAGTCGGCGAGCCGGACGACGCCTCGGACGATGAGCCTTGGGACCATGTTCTTTCGGTTCCGAGCCCGTCGCTGTCCGAGGAGGATTCGTTCGGCCGCGAATTTCGCGAGGATGTCGAGGATGAACCGAACGACCCGCAGCCGGAGGCCGCTCCAGAGGCGCCGGCGACCGAGCATCGGGCAACGGCCGCGCGCGGCGAACTCATGGATCTGGTGACGCGGCTCGAAGCCGGGATCGAACGCCGTCGCCACCGCGCCGGCAGGGCCGCCAACGATGCCGAAGCGACCACCGTCACGCCGCATCCGGCAAGCAGATCGGGCCGTGACGACGAACTCCAGGGCGCGCTGCGCGATGCGCTCGACGCGCTTCAGAAGCTCGACGCCCGCGGCTAATCACCTTCGATCGTCAGTGCCTCCAATGTTATCTCGATGCAGCCGGATTGGCGGCATCGATCGATAACCGCGATATCGACGAGCAGGTCGGGCCCGAGATCGAATTCGGCGTCCTCGATCCCGTCTGTCATTCGCTCGACCGCCCGGTCGGCGTCCTTGCCCTCGAAACGCAGCACGAGCCGGTGGCGGGTGCCGGCAAAATTGGCGCTAGCCCAAGGGCGCGTGCAAATTTCTCCGACCGTCGGCCGGTCGCCGCTGCGCCGCGACAGCGCGGCAACCAGCCGGCGCGGCGCCCCGCTCAGCCGCATCGAGCGTTTCCGTTGCGGCACGCGGCGATGAAGGCGCGCGTGCGGGCCCTTATTCCCGGCCCGGGCGTTCGGCCCCGGCGCAGATCGAAGACGAATCGCGGATCGTTGACGGCCGCCCGGCCGAAGCTCGTCGGCGTCATGCCCGACTTGCGCAGAAAACGGTCGATATCGATCAATAAGCTCATGCGCGGGCCTCCTCCAATCCCGATTCGTTTCCGGTTTGTTCCATCAACTTTTCCTACTTGTCTAGGAAAAATCCTATCGGTATGACTCGGATATGGAGGAAAGCGATCCCCGGGCCGTTCTCGACCGGCTGATCGCGGAGCGCGGCGGCGATTATGCCGGGCTGTCGCGGCTGCTCGGCCGCAACCCGGCCTATATCCAGCAATTTATCAAGCGCGGGACGCCGAAGCGCTTGGCCGAGGCGGACCGGCGCAAGCTCGCCGAATTCTTCGATATCGAGGAAACGCTGCTCGGCGGGCCGCCGTCACGATCCGGCGAGCGAGCCGGTGGGGGCCTCGTGGCGGTCGGGCGGTATGACGTCAGCGCATCGGCCGGGCCGGGGGCGATGGCCGGGGAGGACCGCGAGCTATCGCGGCTTGCATTTGCCGAACGCTGGCTGCGCGGGCTGGCCGGCGACCCGGGCAAGCTTTCGATCATCGCCGTCAAGGGCGATTCGATGGAGCCGTCGC
>JAIVHR010000072.1:0-2209 GCA_020200935.1 Sphingomonadales bacterium | reverse complement strand
CAGCCAGACCAGCGCCGCGGCCGCGAGGCCGGCCGCCAGCCCGACGAGAAAGCCGATCGAGGGCTGTCCCATCGCCGCGCCGATCAAGACGCCGCCGACGGTGCCGAGGGCGAGGAAGACGCCGCCGGCCAGGCGGGGCTGTTGTTGGTCGCGCATGGCATTCCTATCGCATCCGGCGTCCCATCGGGCCAGCCCGCTTTTCCGCCACCCTGCAAAGCTTTCATTTACCAGCCTTGGCCGCGCTTGCTCAACCTATCGGCGCTAGGAGAAGGCCGACCCCACACCCCTTCAGCCGGAGCCATGATCTTGTACGCAGCCCCCGATGTCGCGACCCACCCATTCGTCTTCGTCGACCGGACCGATGCCGAGGCGGCGGTCGCGCTGATTGTCGACTTGGGCGATGCCGCCGGGATCGAGGCCGCGCGCCGCGCCGCGCGCAGCCGCGATGTCGGCAACGTCATCCATTTCTGCCGCTGGCGCCAGATCGGCCGGCTGGTCGAGCTGCTGAGCGGCGAGGAAGCCGGCGCCATGCGCCATTGACCAGCGCATTCCAATTGCCGCGCGAAAAGGCCGCCACCCGGCTGTTTGCAGTAGGCATCGCCGAAATTAGCGGCTAGATTCACGGGCATATGATTGCCTTGCCGACCCCAGGCCGGGCCTGTTCCGGGTTCTTGCTTGCCCTCGCGCTCGGCGCGGGCGATCCGCTTGCCGCCCAGACGGCCGACGGGCCCGCCGAGAATGGCGCCGCCGAAGAGATTGCCGAAGAGGTCCGAACGCCTCAGCGGCCAGGCCGACGGCGACGGCATCGATGTCGAACTCGCCGTCACCAGCGGCCCGCTCTATCATTTCGAGCAGGTCGATCTGCCGGGGCTCGCCGAGGCCGGCGCGCGCGCCGACGAGCTGCGCGCGCAATTCGAAGTCGAGGAAGGCGATCCGGTCGATGCGCGGCAGGTCGTCACCGCGCGCGCGCAATTGCGCACCGAGCTCGGCAATCGCGGCTATCCCTTCGCCAGCATCGGCGAGGAGGAGGTGATCGTCGATCATGCCAGCCGCCTCGCCATCCTGACCCAGCCGGTCGAACCCGGCGGCGAGCGCGATTTCGGCGCGATCACCGTCACCGAGGGGGCAGAGGAGATTTTCGGCGCCGAGCATGTCGCGACGATCGCCCGCTTCCAGCGCGGCGAACTCTATTCGAACGAGATGGTCGACGATTTGCGGCGCGCGCTGATCCAGACCGGCCTCGTCTCGCGTGTCGAGCTGACCCCGATCGATCCGGGCGACGGCGAGACGGTCGACATTTCGGTCGCCATGCAGCCCGCCCCGCCGCGCACGATCGCCGGTCGGCTCGGCTACGGAACCGGCGAAGGGGCGAGCGTCGAGGCCAACTGGGAGCATCGCAACCTGCTCGGCCCCGAAGGCGCTGTCGGCGTTCGCGCGATTGCCGGCACCGAGGAGCAGTATCTGGGACTCAGCTATCGGCGCAGCAATTTCCTCGCCCGCGATCACATCCTCACCGCGCAGATCTTTGGCGGCAATCTCTATCGCGACGCCTATGCGGCGCGCACCGTCGGCTTTATCGGCTCGTTCGAAAGGGTGACCACCCAGCTCTGGCAGAAACGCTGGGTGTGGTCGCTCGGCGCCGAGCTGCTCGCCTCGAACGAGCGGGATTTCATCCCCGCCACCGGGCTGCGTGAACGCCGCACCTTCTTCATCGGCGCGGTGCCGATGAGCCTCGGCTTCGACAGCACCAACGATCTGCTCAACCCCGAGGAGGGGTTCCGCTTCGGGGTGATGGTTTCGCCCGAGATATCCTTGCAGGACGGCACCTTTCCCTATGCGCGGATCCAGCTCGACGGCAGCAGCTATTTCGCGGCCGCCGACGCGCTGACGCTCGCCGGACGGGTCCGGTTCGGCGCGATCCCCGGCGCCTCGCGCGAGAATATCGCCCCCTCGCGGCGCTTCTATGCCGGCGGCGGCGCCTCGGTGCGCGGCTATAGCTATCAGTCGATCGGCCCGCGCGATGCCGAAAACGATCCGATCGGCGGGCGCAGCCTGATCGAGCTGTCGCTCGAGGCGCGCTATCGCTTCGGCAGTTTCGGCATCGTTCCCTTCATCGATGCCGGCGCGATCTATACCGACATCTATCCCGATTTCTCCGGCCTGCGCTTCGGCGCCGGGATCGGCGCGCGCTATTACAGCAGTTTCGGGC
>JAIVHR010000236.1 GCA_020200935.1 Sphingomonadales bacterium | reverse complement strand
ACGCCTCGACCGGCAGATGGTCCGAGCCCACCGAACCGCCCGTGCTCAGCGACAGCAGCGTGAAGTCCTCGGTGAAGAAGATATGGTCGAGCGGCCAGCGGAAACCGGGCAGCCAGGCCGGAAAGGTGGCGTAGAATCCCCGCCCTATCCGCGGATCGACATAACGGCCGAGCCGGCGGAAGAGCTGCGACGTCTCCGACCAGCCGACATCGTTGAAATCGCCGATCGTCAAGGCCGGCAGCCCGGCCTCGCGCGTGATCATCGCGGCGATCGCGATTTCGGCGTCGCGTTCGTCGGTATCCTGGCCCGGATGCGGCGGCCGGGGATGGAGCGCGGCGAGCCGGAAGGGCCGTCCGCTGCGGCTGGTCAATACCGCCTGCGCCGAGGGAGTCGCCGGTTCGGTCAGGTTGACGACCTCGCCGCCGAGCATCGGCAGGCGGGTGGCAAAGACCAGCCCGTAGGTGTTCGCCAGCGGCGCGGTCAGCCGGTGCGGATATCGCGTCAGGACCGGGGCCATCGCCTCCGCCCAGGTCCTGTCGGTCTCCATCAGCAGGAGAATATCGGGGTCGGCGGCCTCGATCGCGGCGAGCGTGCGGCCGTAATCGCGGTTCTTCTGCAGCACGTTGAGGCTGAAGACCGAGAAGCAATGGTCGCGGCGCTCGGCAGCGCCGACTTCGATCCGTTCGGCCTCGGTCGGGGCAAGCATCGTATAGGGATAGATATGCCCGGCCTGGTAGGCGAGCGCCGCAAGAAGCAGGACGATCACCGCCCACCGCAGCCGGAACCGGGTGAAAGACAGACCCGCCAGCGCCAGTGCGCCGGCCGCAAAGACGATCAGGCGCGGAAAGTCCCACACCCGCAACCACCATTCGTTCGACGGGATCGCGCCGGCCAGACTCAGGAGCACGACCAGCATGGCGATCGAGATCAGGATCGCGCGCCCGGCCGCGTTCCAGCTCGATGATAAACGCGATAAACCCGCCATGCGTCCTCTTTGATGTCTCCCGCAAGCCTGGCCTGTCTCAGGCCTTTTGCCGCGCGGCAAGTTACCGGGACTTTGGTTACTACTGATCGCCTCCCCATTGGAACACCTCTTCGAGCGGCTTTCCGAAGACGCGTGCGATGCGGAAGGCGGCCTCGAGGGTCGGCGAATATTTGCCCTGTTCGATCGCGGCGATCGTCTGGCGCGTGACGCCGATCTTTTCGCCGAGTTCGGCCTGGGTCATTTCTCCCGAAAGGAAGCGCAGGGTGCGGATTTCGTTGGTGAAGGGAAGTGCGGCCATCAGGCGAGGCCCCGGCGATAGGCGACGATCTCCAGCGCGTAGCGCGCGGTGTCGGCGAGGATGAAGGCGAACAGCACCGCGTTGATCGCGACGAAGGTGTTCCAGTGATAGAGGCTCGCGCCGAGCGCGATGACCAGCCCCAGCGAGAGGAGATCGAAGGCGCGGGCGCCGGCGCGGTTCGAAATCGCCCGGTCGCGCTCGTCCATCTCGCTGCGCGCCTCGGCAGGGTTCCAGACCGCCACCGCGACGTGCAGTACGACATGGATCACCGTCATCGCGACGATCACACCGATGATAGCGCCGAGCAGATAGGGTTCGTCAGGATAGCCGGCGCCGAGCGCGCGGACGACAATGACGAAATACCAGCCCCAGACGAGGAGATTGGCCGCGAGGGCGATCCAGCGGCTTTTTTCGTGGAAGGTCATTCATGCTGCTCCTGTCTGCAAAACCATCCACGATGTTAAGGAAATATAACTTAATGTCAAGTATGGAAACCATCGTTTCGTACCGGTCGGCGACACGGCTTTCGGAACCGGGACTAACCGGCTAAGCGGGCGCCGATGTCCAAATACACCCTCGATACCAAGACCGACCGCGCCCATCCGACGCCGCGCCCGATGAAGCGGCTGACGGTGCCGGCGATCCGCGACCGCAAGACCGACGGAAAGTCGGGCGAGCCGCTGGTGATGCTGACCGCCTACACGATCCGCATGGCGCAGATCCTCGATCCGCATTGCGACATGCTGCTGGTCGGCGATTCGCTGGGGCAGGTGATTTACGGGCTCGATTCGACGATCCCCGTCACCCTCGACATGATGTGCGCGCATGGCGCCGCGGTGGTGCGCGGCAGCTATCACAGCCTGGTCATCATCGACATGCCGTTCGGCAGCTACGAGGCGAGCCCCGAGCATGCGATCCGGTCGGCGACGCGGGTGATGAAAGAGACGGGTGCCGCGGCGATCAAGATGGAGGGCGGGGAGGCGATGGCCGAGACCGTCAACTTCTTGACAAATAGAGGAATTCCTGTGATGGGGCATGTCGGATTGACGCCCCAGGCGGTCAATGTGCTCGGCGGGCACAAGGTCCAGGGCCGCGACGAGGCGACCGCCGAAAAGGTGCTCGCCGATGCAAGGGCGATCGACGAGGCCGGCGCCTTCTCGATCGTCATCGAAGGCGTGCTCGAGCCGATCGCCCGCGAGGCGACGCGCGCGGTTTCCTGCCCGACGATCGGCATCGGCGCGAGCGTCGAATGCGACGGCCAGGTGCTGGTCGCCGAGGATATGCTCGGATTATTCGATCGGGTGCCGCGCTTCGTCAGGAAGTTCGATCATATCGCCGAGCGGATCGACGCCGCGGTCGCCGACTATGCCCAGGCCGTGCGTTCGCGCGCTTTCCCCGAACCAGAGCAGACCTATCAACCCAAATAGGAAAAGCCCGATACGGGCGCTTTCCCTTGCCGCGGCGCACCGCTAAGGTCCGCGCCGCAATCCAGATGGAGACATAAGCGTGGCCGTTAAGCCGCAAGACAATTCCGGATTTCTGCGCGAAGTCGACGAAGAGGTCCGCCGCGACCAGTCGGCCGAATTCTGGCGCCGCTGGGGGCTGTGGATCGGCATCGGCATAGTGCTGCTGCTGGCCGCGATCGGCGGCTATATGTGGTGGACGAACCAGCAGCGCGCCGAGGCCGAGGAAGAGACCCGGCAGCTCGATGCGGTGCTCGACGATCTCGGCGAGGGGCGGACGCAGAATGTCGACGAGCGGCTCGAGGAGCTGATGGCATCCTCGCGGCCCGGTATTCGCGCCGCCGCATTGTTCACGCGCGCCGGCCATGCGGTCGAGACCGGCGACATGGAGACGGCGGTCCGGCTCTTCGGCGAGGCCGCCACCGACGAGGAGCTGCCGCGGCAATATCGCGATATCGCGCTGATCCGGCAGACCGCGCTGCAATTCGAGAATCTCGAGCCGCGGCAGGTGGTCGACCGGCTGGCCGAACTGGCCCGGCCCGAAAGCCCCTGGTTCGGCAGCGGAATAATGAAGCGTATCGCGTGTATTTTGGCCGCCATGGCGGCGCTTTCGGGCTGCGGCCTTTTCGGCGGCAACGATTCGCCGCAAACCCCGACGGTCGGCAACAGGACACCGATCCTGGTCTCCGAGGACGAGATCGAGGTTGATGCGCAGATCGCCTCGGTGCCCGTCGTGCTTCCTGCCGCCAGCGTCAATCCGGACTGGCTTCAGCCCGGCGGCAATGCCAGCAAGGCGATGGGCCATCTCGCGCTCGGCGCTTCGCCGGCGCGCGCCTGGTCGGTGTCGATCGGCGCGGCCGGCAGCAACCGCGCGCGGCTCGCCGCGCCTCCGGTCGTCGGCAATGGCCGCGTCTATACGATCGACACCAACGCCACCGTGCGCGCCTTCGATGCGCGCAACGGCGGCGAAGTCTGGAGCACGCGCTTCGGCACCGAGATCGGCGGCGAAGCGGCGCTGTTCGGCGGGGGGGTGAGCATTTCGGGTGAGCGCGTCTATGTCACCAACGGTGTCGGCTATGTCGGTGCGCTCGATGCGGCGACGGGTGCCGTCGTCTGGAAGGTGCGCCCCGGGCCGCCGCTGCGCGGTTCGCCGACGATCGCCAACAACCAGCTCTATGTGCTGAGCCAGGACAATCAGCTCTACGCGCTGAACATGGCCGACGGATCGACCGAATGGAACGTCGCCGGCGCGGTCCAGACCTCGGGCGTGTTCGGCGTCGCGGCTCCGGCCTCGGCGCAGGGCACGGTGGTCGCCGGCTATTCCTCGGGCGAGCTGATCGCCTATCGCTACGAGAATGGCCGCGTGTTGTGGCAGGATGTGCTCGATCGCACCAATATCTCGACCTCGGTCTCGACGCTTTCCGATATCGATGCCAGCCCGGTGATCACCGACGGCACGGTCTATGCGGTCGGCCAGGGCGGCCGGATGGTGGCGCTGGGCCTTTCGACCGGCCAGCGGCTCTGGGAGATCGGCGCCGGCGGGCTTTCGACCCCGTGGATCGCCGGCGACTGGATGTTTGTGGTGACCGACACCGCGCGGCTGGTGGCGATCGCCAGGGCCACGGGCCGGATCCGCTGGATCACCCAGCTGCCGCGCTTCCGCGACGAGGAGGACCGCGAGGGTCCGATCTTCTGGCGCGGCCCGGTGCTCGCCGGCGGCAATCTGATCCTGACATCGAGCCGCGGGCATCTGAGTTTCGTCGATGCGACGACCGGCACCATCCGCCGCACCGACACGCTCGACAAGCCGTTCGAGCTGTCGCCGGTGGTCGCCGACAATACGCTCTATCTGCTCGATGCCGACGGCCGGCTGAGCGCCTGGCGCTAGCCGGAGGATGCGCGACGGGCCATGGCCGCAACTCCCCTCGTCGCCATCGTCGGCAGGCCCAATGTCGGCAAATCGACGCTCTTCAACCGGCTGGTCGGCAAGCGGCTGGCGCTGGTCGACGACCAGCCCGGCGTAACCCGCGACCGCCGCGAGGGCGAAGCGCAGCTGCTCGACCTTCGTT
>JAIVHR010000235.1 GCA_020200935.1 Sphingomonadales bacterium | reverse complement strand
GGGAGCAGGAGAGGGCGCATGATGATCCGGCAGGGTCTAGGCCGCGCCGCTGCGCGCTGCAACGGGGTTGCGCGTACGCGCCGCTCCGCCTACATCGCCCCTTCCCAAGCGCCCGTAGCTCAGCTGGATAGAGTACCTGACTACGAATCAGGGGGTCGGAGGTTCGAATCCTTCCGGGCGCGCCATATTTCGCTCCAACTCGCAATCGACGTTCTCAGAGGCAGCCCGACGCGGCCCGCGATCAGACCGACGGCCGATCCCTCTCGTCGCTTCTTTGTCGCCCGCGACCGCAGCTTCGCCTCGAGCGTCTCCAGATGGTCATTGTCGGCGGCGCTGAAATCGGCGCTCATATCCTTCCGGAATCGACGGGCCATCCTTCTGAAGAATTCATCTCCCGTCAGCTTGTAGAGTTCGAGTTGCTGCTTGACCGTCCGGATCGGCAGATAGTCGGGACGCTGGATGCCGCGGAGCGAATAATGGTTGCGCATGCCGCGACAGCGGAAGCGAGGAAGCGTCTTGCGGAGCGTCGATATGCCGGCCGTGGCCAGCGCCAGATATCGCTCGTCGGAAAAGTGCGACGCCGCCTCATACAGAGCATGGATCGCGAAGATGTGCCCGTTCAGCACCAATGTGGCCTCGCCGTCGGGTTGCGGATATTCATCGAACCAGACGTTCGACCCTCGGTCCACATAGGTAATCCAACGGCCGGATGGCGGTTCTCCTTCGGCATGAGCGAGCAAATAGGCGTCGGCCATGCGCCGGGTCAGCCTGGCGACCTCGGGGCCGGGCGCGACCTCCATCATCTTGATATTGCCGAGGATGGCGAAGGCGTTGACGATCGCGCTGACCCAGCCCGGCGAGAGATTCCGATTGGGCCAGGGAAAGGGGTTTTGCACGAAGACAGCGTCGCGATCCTCCACGCACAGCGCCTCGAGCATGCCAAACTGCTCGACGAGAAGCCGCTTGGCCCGGTCGATGTCGTCGGGCTTGCCGCCGCGGCGGATATAGTTCGCCAGCGCCGTCGCGTTGCGCTTATATTGGGCCGGCTGGAAAGGCTGGTTGAGCTCTTTCTTATAGAGATCGTCGAGAGGGTAGGGCAGGCGCTCGTCCAGCGGACGGTCGTCGAGCCGGGGCTTCCAATTCGCGGGCGGCAGGACGCCGCGCCGGGGCATGATTTTCGCCTTGCCGAGCGGATAGTCAAAATAGCGGATGGTGCGTCCCGCCAGCTCCAGCTGTCCCAGCGGAATATCGAATTTCGCAATCATCGGACCATTCTTTCTGGCGGCCGTGTCAATGACCCAGCCCGCACGAGCCGGGGCGAGCGGTGCCCGACTCCGTGGCTAAGGACATCGATGCTTACGGTTTGGTGATAGGTCGATTGCCGGGTCAGCGGCCGCGCCATCGCTCTGTCAGACGCCTGAGCCGCGCTTTGCCCGGGTCTTTGGGCGTCGCATCGAGGATCTTCGCGCCGCCCATGAACACCGCGCCGGTGCAGGCGAGCGCCAACAGCTTGCCGCCGAGGCCCGGCTCTTCGACGAGATAGAGCTGCGCGCGCGCCATCGCGCCATAGGCCAGCGCGTAGATGATCAGATACGCCTCGAAGCGATTCTTGATGACGAACAGACGGCCGATGCGATTCCACATGCCCCAAGTTAAGCAATTGCCGTGCCAACCGCAATTATGCGTGGGCGGGTGTTAAGACACAGGGTAAACTGTCAGTTAATCCGACGGTTGGGGAGGCAATGAAAAGGACCGTTAGCCCTGAGCCTGTCGAAGGGCGTCTCTCGGTTTGCGAAACGGGCTTCGACAAGCTCAGCCCTGACGGCGTCGGAGCAGCTCCGGTCTAGACCAGCTCGTCGAGCTCGAGCGCGCGGCAGAGTTCGGTTCGGGCGGTTTCGATTTCCGCCCAGAGAGACCGGTCCGCCAGCCGCTCGGAATCGATCGCTTCGGGCCAGCGGGCCGCGATCACCTCGGCGACCCGATCGAGCCTGGCATTATCGACGAGGAAGCGCGGATCGACATGCGCCGGATCGGCCAGCACGCGCAGTCTGAGGCAGGCCGGGCCGCCGCCATTGGCCATCGATTCGCGGACATCGACGGGGATCAGTCTGCGGATCGCGCCGTTGGTCGCGACCAGCTCTTCGAGCCAGCTCCAGACCGCGAGTTCGTCGCGCGATTCGGTCGGCAGCACCAGCGCCATGCCGCCTTCGGGCAGGGTCACGAGCTGCGAATTGAACAGGTAGCTCCTGATCGCGGTTTCGAGCGGCACCCGGCTCGCCGGCACCTCGACGATCTGGATGTCGGGCAGCAACCGCCTGAAATCGGCGAAGACGCCGTCGCGGTCGGCGAATGCCTGGCCGTGGCAGAGCAGCAGATTCTCGTTGGCCACCGCGACCACGTCATTGTGGAAGGCGCCGCCGGCGATCGCGCGTTCCGATTGCTGGACGAACAGCACGCGTTCGGGATCGAGCCGGTGGAGCCGGGCGACCGCCTGGCAGGCTTCGAGTCGCTGGCGCACCGGGAAGGCGCCGCCGCGCGCGCCATAGACGAAGACCTCGATGCCCGGCGCCGCATGGCCCGAAGCGAGCCGCATATGGTTCGCCGCGCCCTCGTCGCCGAAGGGCGGCGGGACCGGAGGATGGACGGCGAAATGCGTCTCGTCGGCGAAGGCGATCCGGAGCTGCGCCAGCGTCTCGCGCCATTCGTGGCTGCGATGCGGCATCGTCATCAGATTGGCGACGGTGAGGTGGCAGCGGCCGTCCCTGGTGTCGGGCGCCGGCGAGACGGTCGCCGCATTCGCCGCCCACATCGCCGAGGCCGACATCGCATTGGCGAGCAGCACCGGCTCGGCCTTCGCCGCCCGCGCGCCGAGCGTCGTCAGCCAGCGCTTGTTGGGGCGGCGCTGCGGCAGCAACAGGCCCTGCGTCAGCCCGAGTCCGAGATTGGCGCGCATCTTCTCGACGCCCTGCAGCGCCGCGTCGCGCGGATGCGAGACCGCGCCGGCATTGCTGCTCGAGGCGAGGTTGCCGAGGCTGAGCCCGGCATAATTGTGCGAGGGGCCGACCAGCCCGTCGAAATTGATTTCGGTCAGCGGCATGGCGCGGCTCCGTCAGCGCGCGACATGGCGGATAGCGTCGCCGGGCGCGACCCGCAGCGTCTTCGCCGCCTCGCCGTCGAGACCGACCGTCTCCGTCTCCGCCTCCGTCTCCGCCTCCGACACCGCGCCATAGCAGCAGCGAAAATCGGCGAGTTCGTGCGCCGCGACTATCGAGGGCGTGCCGCCCGACGCATCGACCGACCCGACCCGGCCGGGTTTCGAATCGGCCACCGTCCTGATCTCGCCGATCCTTGCCTCGACCGTCGGCCCGCCATCGAAGATATCGATATAGCCGTTGAAGGAAAAACCTTCCTTCTCGAGCATCCGCATCGCCGCGCGGCCCGAGGGATGCGGCACGCCGATCACCTGCCGCGCGCTTTCGGGCAGCATGTCGAGATAGATCGGGTGTTTGGGCATCAGATCGGCGATGAACTGGTTGCCCTTGCGGGCGTTGAACTCGTCGGCTTCCTGGAAGCTCATGCCGAAGAACTTGCCGGCCAGCGCGTCCCAGAAGGCCGAGCCGCCGGCCTCGTCGATCACGCCGCGCAATTCGGCCATCACGCGATCGTTGAAGCGTTCGCGATGCATGGCGATGAACAGATAGCGG
>JAIVHR010000071.1:3745-4807 GCA_020200935.1 Sphingomonadales bacterium | reverse complement strand
GCCAACGCCGTCAACCGCATGATGTCCGCCGAGCGCACGCTCAAATCGAGCGGCGGCGCCGGGCTGCTCGCCGCCAATACCGAAATCCTCGCCGTCGCACGGCATGCGAGGCGGATGCGGTAGGCTCGGCAGGCCCTTGAGCCGTTAGTGCTGAGCCTGTCGAAGCACGTCTATCGGCCGAGAGGCGCCCTTCGACAAGCTCAGGGCTAACGGACATTGATCCGCCTAGATCTTCTCGCCGGTCAACCGCTGGCAGATCAGGTCGAGCTGGTCGAGCGAGCTATAGCCCAGGGTGACCGAGCCGCCCTTGCCCTTGTGATCGATCCGCACCGACAGGCCGAGCGCCGCGCCGAGCTGCCTTTCGAGCGCGACGATGTCGGCATCGCGCTCGCCCGGTGCCGATGATCGCGCCGGCGGTTTGCCGCTCTTCGCCCGCCGCGCCAGCGCCTCGGCGTCGCGCACCGAAAGGCCGCGCGAGACGATGGTCAGCGCCAGGCTCGCAGGATCGGGGGTACCGATGATCGCCCGGGCGTGGCCCATATCGAGCCGGCCCTCGACGACCATCGCCCGCACGCGCTCGGGCAGATCGAGCAGCCGCAGGAGATTGGCGACATGGCTGCGTGATTTGTGGACCAGCCGGGCGAGCGCCGCCTGGCTGTGGCCGTAATCCTCGATCAGCCGGTGATAGGCCTCGGCTTCCTCGACGGCGTTCAGATCCTCGCGCTGGATATTCTCGACCAAAGCGATTTCGAGCGTTTCTCCCTCGTCGAAATCGCGGATGATCGCCGGAATCTCGTGCAGCTGCGCCATCTGCGCGGCGCGCCAGCGGCGTTCGCCGGCGACGATCTGATACTTGCCGTCATGGGGCCTCAGCACGATCGGCTGGATAACCCCGCGCGCCTCGATCGACTTGGCGAGCTCGCCGAGCGCGTCGCTGTCGAAATGGCGGCGCGGCTGATCGGGGTGCGGCGCGATCCGCGTGATCGGCACCATCCTGACCGTGCTGTCGTCGGGCGGCGCGGTCTCGGTCGAGGTCTCGCGCTCGACCTCGCCGAGCAAAGC
>JAIVHR010000071.1:0-3708 GCA_020200935.1 Sphingomonadales bacterium | reverse complement strand
CGACGCCGAAGATCGAAATATCGGGGTTGAAGCGCGCCCGCACCCGCTCGACCGTCTGCAGCAGCTGGCTCAGCCCTTCGAGCGCGAAGAATTCGCATTGCAGCGGCACCAGCAAGGAGGGCGCCGCCACCATCGCGTTGATCGTCAACAGGCCGAGCGATGGCGGACAATCGATCAGGCAGATGTCCCAGCGGCCCTGCGGCGCAGCGGCGAAGGCGCGCTCGAGCCGCTCGGTGCGCGCTTCATAATCGACAAGCTCGATCTCGGCGCCCGACAGATCGACCGTCGCCGGCACCAGATCGAGAAGAGGAACCTGTGTGGCGACAACCGCCTCGACCAAAGAGGCCTCTCCGGTTAAAACCTGATAGCTCGAGACATGGCGCTGGCTATGGCCAACGCCGAGTCCGGTCGAAGCATTGCCC
The DNA here is from genome assembly GCA_020200935.1 of Sphingomonadales bacterium. Lineage (GTDB taxonomy): Bacteria > Pseudomonadota > Alphaproteobacteria > Sphingomonadales > Sphingomonadaceae > Parasphingopyxis. Next base: position 3,286 of record JAIVHR010000071.1, on the reverse strand, counting down.
TGGGGATCGAGATCGACGATCAGCACGCGCATGCCGGTGGCGGCGAGCGCGGTGGCGAGGTTGATCGCCGTCGTCGTCTTGCCGACGCCGCCCTTCTGGTTCGCCACGACGATGCGGATCATCGGTTGTCCTTCCGGCTGACCGCCGATGCACACACTATGAAAGATGCTGGATCGGTGGCGCTTTGCACAGTCTCAAAGCGACCCTGCCATAGCCGCAGGGCTTCGGCCAGTTCGTCTTCCACACTTTTGCCCTTCGGAAGCAGCCAGAGCGTCGATTTCCGCGCAAAGGGCAGGGCGAGGGCGAAAAGCTTCGGCAACGATGCGAAGGCACGGGCGGCTATGACATCGGCGGGGAAGGGCGCAACTCTCTGCAGACGCATGCCTTCTACCGTCACCCGTCCGCCGAGTGCCAGCTCGTCCACCGCCCGTTCGAGAAATTCGGCACGTCTGCGGCGGGATTCAACGAGCGTCATCCGCATCTCGCCGATTAGCGCCAGCACGATCCCCGGCAGTCCGGGGCCCGACCCGAGATCGAGCCACCGGCCGCCGCGCTTGTCGGGCGGCGCCAGTTCGAGCAATTGCGCCGAATCGCGGATATGCCGGTCCCAGATATCGGGCACCGTCGATCGCGCGATCAGATTCTGGCGGGTATTTTCTTCCCCGAGCATCGCGACATAGCGGTCGAGCCGGTCGAGTGTTTCACGTGGAACATCGTGCGTGTCGCCGAGCCAGTGAAAAACCTCCGCGCGATCCATCAGGCCGCGCGGCGACGGGCATGGACCAGGATCGCCGCCAGCGCGGCCGGGGTGATGCCGCGGATCCGGCCGGCCTCTCCGAGCGTAGCTGGCCGGGCCGCGCCCAGCCTTTCGATCATTTCGTTCGACAGCCCGGGGATCGAGGCGAAATCGAGCGTCGGCGGGATCGCCACGCCCTCGTCGCGGCGCAATCGGGCGAGCTCGTCATCCTGCCGCGCCAGATAGGGCGCGTAACGGGCATCCTCGAAAGACTCGGCCAGACGCTCGGCCGGCACATCGCTCAGTGCCGGCGCCAGCTGCCGGATAGTTCGGGCATCCGCGCCGGGCAGGGCGAGCCAGGCGCGCAGCGGGCGGGCGCTCCGGTCCTGACCGGGCGCGAGGCCGGCAGCCTCGGCCACGTCGGCATCGACCGGTGAATCGAGCGCCTCGCCGATACGCGCGCGGGCGGCACGATGGTCGGCCAACTTGCCGCGCACTTCGGCGCCGAGGCAACCCCACTCCTCGGCAATGCCCGAAAGCCGGGTCACCGCATTGTCCGCGCGCAGCCGCAGCCGGTATTCGGCGCGCGCGGTCAGCATCCGGTAGGGCTCTGTAACCCCCTGCAGCACCAGATCGTCGATCATCACGCCGATATAGCTGACATCGCGTTCGAGCCGCACCGGCGCCTCGCCGCCCGCCCGCCGCGCGGCGTTGATTCCGGCGACCAGCCCCTGTGCCGCGGCCTCCTCGTAGCCGGTCGTGCCGTTGACCTGCCCGGCGAGATAGAAGCCGGGCATCGATCGAACCTGAAGATCGTGGGTCAGGATGCGCGGATCGACATGATCATATTCGACCGCATAGCCGGGCTTGACGATCTCTGCGGCTTCGAGCCCCGGCATCGACCGGATCATCGCCGCCTGCACATCCAGCGGCAGCGATGTCGAGATGCCGTTGGGATAGATCAGCGGATCGTCGAGCCCCTCGGGTTCGAGGAACACCTGATGCCCGTCGCGGTCGCCGAAGCGATGAATCTTGTCCTCGATCGACGGGCAATAACGCGGCCCCGTCCCCTGAATCTCGCCGCTGAATAGCGGCGAGCGGTCGAGCGCGGCGCGGATGATCGCATGGCTCTCGGCCGTCGTCCGGGTGATCGCGCAGGAGAGCTCGGGGTTGAGCCGGCGCTCGCTCCAGGCGGACATCGTCCATGCCTCGCCGTCCGAAGGCTGGCGTTTGAGCGCCGCCCAGTCGATCGTCCGGCCGTCGAGCCGCGGCGGGGTGCCCGTCTTGAGCCGCGCCAACGGCAGTCCGGCCTCCTTGAGCTGCGCCGCCATCGCCGTCGCCGCGCGCTCGCCGATCCGGCCGCCGGCGACATTCTCCATGCCGAAATGCAGCTTGGCGCCGAGAAAGGTCCCGGTGGCCAGCACCACCGCCGGCGCCGCGAGAGTCCGCGCGCCGCCGTCGACGACCAGCCCGCGCACGCCCTTGTCGTCTAGATCGAGCGCTGTCGCCTCGCCCTCGACGATGTCTAGCATCGGCAGTTCGGCCAGCAGCCGCTGGATTTCCGCCTTGTAGAGTCTGCGGTCGGCCTGGATGCGCGGACCGCGGACCGCCGCGCCCTTGCTGGCGTTGAGCATCCGGTAATGGATCGCCGCCGCATCGGCCGCGCGGCCGATCAGCCCGTCGAATGCATCGACCTCGCGCACCAGGTGCCCTTTGCCGAGCCCGCCGATCGCCGGGTTGCAGGACATCGCGCCGATCGTAGCGCGATCCATCGTCACCAAGGCCGTGCGCGCGCCGACCCGCGCCGCGGCCGCCGCCGCCTCGCATCCCGCATGGCCGCCGCCGACCACGATCACGTCATAACCCTGCTGCATGCCGCGCCCCTTACCAGCGCGCGCCGATGCTTTCAAAGCGTTTGATGCGGCGCCCGGTTGTGACCCGCCTTCCTCCATGCGCCCTGAGCCTGTCGAACCTCCGTTCGCCTTTTGCCCGTCCTCCGTTCGTCCTGAGCGAAGTCGAAGGGCGAGGGGCACCCGGTCGCAGTCGCCCTTCGACAGGCTCAGGACGAACGGGGTCTTCGCTCGCCCAGATCGCGGAGCGTTTCACGTGGAACACCCCCTATTTGCCGATGCAGAACTGGCCGAACAAAGCGTCGAGCATGTCTTCGACGCCGTGGCGGCCCGAGAGCCGGTCGAGCTCGGCGCGGGCGCGGCGCAGGCTCTCGGCGAGCAGCACCCAGTCGCCCGGCCGGGCTTCGGCGAGCCGGTCGCGCGCCGCGGCCAGCGCGGTGCGCTGCCGCTGGTTGAGTGCGAGCTGGTCGGGGCGCGGGAGCATCGATCGGGCGCGATCGATCAGCAGCCGGCGCAGCTCGTCGAGACCCTCGCCCGATACGGCCGAGATGCCGAGCCGGTCGTCGGCTTGCCCGCCCAGGTCGGCCTTCGGCCTCAGCCGGACGACACGCTCATCCTGGGGCGCCTCATCGGGCGTTCCGAGCCAAAAAACGATGTCGGCCGCCTCGAATGCCAGCCGCGCGCGCCGCACGCCTTCCTC
>JAIVHR010000070.1:4757-7612 GCA_020200935.1 Sphingomonadales bacterium | reverse complement strand
GCTCGGTCTCGAACAGGTCACGCAGCGCCTCGTCGAGATCCTCGCGCGTATAGCTGTCGCCCGGGCTGAGCTCGACATAGGAGCGGACCGTATCGGGCTCGATGCGCTGCGAGCCTTCGACGCGGATCGCGCGGACCACCCTGGGCTGCGCGGCGACAACCGCAGGCGGAGTCAAAAGCTCGGCTTCGCTGTTCGCTTCCGCCGCCGGCTCACCCGACTCCTCGGTCTGCGCCAGGGCCGGCATGCTCAGACCGCCGAGCATGGTCCCCAGCATCAGGCCCGAGAGCAGCTTCTGCCGGGAAAACTTCGCTTTACTCAGATGCACGCGGTTTCTGCCTCTCAAATCCTGTCATTCACGCAAATGGGCGGAAAGCTCAGCGCCCGCCCTGCCCGATCGCACTCAACCGATCAAGCCGCTCAGTCGCTCCCACAGCCCGAAAGACCGCAAATCAATGATCGTGACCAGCAGCATGAAAGATACAAGCACCGCAAGTCCCATGCGAAAGGCCCACTCCTGAGTCTCGATCTTCACCGGCTTTCGGCGCACGGCTTCGGCCGCATAGAAGATCAGATGTCCGCCGTCGAGCATTGGGATTGGCAACAGGTTAATGAATCCGAGGTTAATCGAGACGAGCGCCATCAACAGCAGGAATGGATGAATGCCGAGACTCGCCTGCTGGCCCGAGATTTCCGCGATGCCGAGCGGGCCGCGCAACTCGTCGACCGATCGCCGACCGGTGATGATCTGGCCGACCGCCACGAGGGTCATCCGGAGCGTGTCGACGGTTCGCTCCACTGCCGCGCCGGGCGCTTCGTGCCAGCGCAGCTGCCGCAATTCCGATCCTGTCGCATAGATGCCGAGCCGGCCGAGGCGCATCTCGTTGCCGAAACGATCGCTTTCGACTTGCACCCGCGGCCGCGCCTCGAGCTCGATAGTGCGGCCGTCGCGAAGAATCTCGAACTGCAAGGTCTGATCGGGCCGCAGGATGACGATCTCGGTCAGCTGTTCGAAACGTTCGATGACCTGAATTGAAACAGTTTTTCTCGCTGTTCTGGCGGCAGCTTGGCGAGAGCGGGGTCGGGCTGGCTCGCGGCATTCATGTCTCCGGCGAACTGGACATAGCCGCCCAGCGGCAGCCAGCCGACCTTCCAGCGCGTGCCGCTCTTGTCGCCCCAGCCGACGATTTCGCGCCCGAAGCCGATCGAGAATTTATCGACCTGAACGCCGAGCGCGCGGGCGGTGAGAAAGTGACCCATCTCGTGGACGAAAACGAGCGGCCCGATGACGAGCAGGAAGGCGAAGATCGTCAGCCAGATGCCGGGGCTCTCGATCATGCTGCCCGCCGGCCAACATTGACGCGCGCTTTCGCCCGCGCCTCGGCATCGATCGCGAAGACATCTTCGAGGCTTTCCGGCGCAACCGGCGCATATTGATCGAGCGTCTCGGCGACCGCATCGACGATGTCGAGAAAGCCGATCCGCTTTTCGAGGAAGGCCGCGACGGCCTCCTCGTTGGCCGCATTGAGGATCGCCGGCCGGGCACCGGCTTCCTCCAATGCCCGGCGCGCCAGCGCAACGGCCGGGAAGCGCTCGTTGTCGACGGCCTCGAAATCGAGCCGTCCGACCGCGGCGAGATCGAGCTGCTCGCAGGGCGTCTCCATCCGTTCGGGCCAGGCGAGGCTGTAGGCGATCGGGGTGCGCATGTCTGGGGTGCCGAGCTGCGCGAGCACCGATCCGTCGCGATACTCGACCATCGAATGGACCACCGACTGGCGGTGGACGAGGATGTCGTATGCCTCGGGCGGCAGTCCGAAGAGATGCCTGGCCTCGATCCCGTCAGGATGATTCGGGCGACGCCCTCGGGCCGGTCGCTGTCGAAACACTGGAAGATCGCGTTATGCTCCGAATCGACCGGCAGGATGGTGACACCATGCTGGTGCGCCGCGCGGGTCATCACCGCCCCGGCCGATACCAGCGATTCCTTGTTGGCGAGCGCGATCGTCGTGCCAGCCTCGATCGCCGACATCACCGGCGGGATGCCCGCCGCGCCGACGATCGCCGCCATGACGAGATCGGCCTCCATCGCCGCCGCCTCGCAGATCGCGGCAGCACCGCTCGCCACCGAAATATCGTGATCGGCGAGCAAATCGGCGAGTTCGGCTTCGAATTCCGCATCGCCGGCGACGGCATGACGTGCGCCGATGTCTATAGCGGCCTCGGCCAGCCCCTTCATGTCGCGATAGGCGGTCAGCGCGACAACCTCGAACTTCTCGCGGTTGCGCGCAAGCAAATCGAGCGTCGACCCGCCGACCGAGCCTGTCGCGCCGAGGATCGATATGCGCTTGCGGTCGCTCACAACAGTCCCGCCGCCGATATGACGGCCATGACGATGGCCACGGGCATCAGCCCGTCGAGCCGGTCGAGCGCGCCGCCATGGCCGGGGAATATGCCCGACGCGTCCTTCACCCCGGCCCGCCGTTTGAGCCAACTTTCATAGAGATCGCCGAGTTGGGCGATGATCGCGAACAGCCCCGCGAGCAGGATCAGCCAGCGCGGCAGGCCAGCATACAAGGCGATGATCGAACCGATCAGCATCGCTCCGCCGACACCGCCGACCAGCCCCGCCCAGGTCTTGTTGGGGCTGTAGCTCGGTGCGAGCTTGGGGCCGCCGATCAGCTTGCCGGCGAAATAGGCGCAGATATCGGTCCCCCAGACCACCGCCAGCGTCCAGAGCGTCAGCGCGATGCCGTTTTCCTCGCGCAGGAACAGGATCGCGATGGTCGCGATGCCGATATAGAGGATGCCCATCCCTAGTCGGAAACTCATCGCCGCCAAAGATGCCACCAGCGCGATAC
>JAIVHR010000070.1:0-4624 GCA_020200935.1 Sphingomonadales bacterium | reverse complement strand
CCGCCATAGCGCCTTTCGCGCCGCCCATATTCCTCGAGACAATCAACCAGCGCCCGGCGGTCAAAATCGGGCCACAACAGGTCGGAGAAAACGAGCTCGGCATAGGCCGCCTGCCAGAGCAGAAAGTTCGAGAGACGCTTCTCGCCCGATGTGCGAATCAGCAAGTCGAGCGGCGGCAAGCCGGCGGTCGACAGATAGCTTTCGAAAAGCTCGGGGCCGAGATCGGCCGGTCGCCTTTCGCCGGCCGCCACCTGCTCAGCGAAAGCGCGCGCCGCCGCCGCGATCTCGGCGTGCGAGCCGTAATTGAGCGCGATGACGAGCATGCCGCGGCTGTTGGCTTCGGTCCGCGCCACCGCGCTGTCAATGAGTTCGACGACATCCGGCTCGAAGGCCTGGTAATCGCCGATCACCCGGATGCGGATGCCCGCGTCGGCAAGTTCGTCGAGCTCGCTGCGGATGAAGCGTCGGAGCAGATTCATCAGATCGCTGATTTCGGCGGCCGGCCGCTGCCAGTTTTCCGAGGAGAAGGCGTAGAGCGTCAGCACTTCGATGCCGAGTTCGCCGGCCGCGCGGACGATTTCCTGGGCGGCCTGCACGCCTTCGCGATGTCCGGCGATGCGCGGCAGGCCGCGGCGCTGCGCCCAGCGACCGTTGCCGTCCATGATGATTCCGACATGCTTGGGCGCAGCGGTGGCACCGCCGGTTTGGGACGGCGAAGCTGTGGCACGGACGGGGCTTCCGCTCACAGCTCGAGGATTTCCTTTTCCTTGTCGGTGGCGAGATTGTCGATCTCGGCGATCTTGTCGTCGGTCAGCTTCTGGACCTCACCCTCGGCGCGCTTCCTGTCGTCCTCGCTTATGTCCTTGGCATTCTCGTCGGATTTGAGAGCGTCCATGCCGTCGCGGCGGACATTGCGCACCGCGACCTTGGCCTTCTCCGCATACTGGCCGGCGAGCTTGGCGAGCTCCTTGCGGCGCTCTTCGGTGAGATCGGGAATCGGCAACCGGATCGTCTGGCCGTCCTGCTGCGGATTGAGGCCGAGCCCGGCGTTGCGGATCGCCTTGTCGACCGGCTGCACGTTGGAGGAATCCCAGACCTGAACCGTCAGCAGCCGCGGCTCGGGCGCGCTGACTGTCGCCACCTGATTGAGCGGCATCCTCGTCCCGTAGACCTCGACTTCGACCGGATCGAGCAACGTCGTGTTGGCGCGGCCGGTCCGCAGGCCCGCGAGATCGCTCTTGAACGCATCGACGGCGCCGGTCATCCGGCGCTCGAGATCGCCCTTGTCATACTGTGCCATCAGGCATCTCCTTCATCGCTGACGATCGTCGCCGTGCCTCTGCCCGCCAGAACCTCGGCAAGGTTGCCGCGCTCGCGGATATTGAAGACGACGATCGGTATCTGGTTGTCGCGGCACAAGGCGACGGCGCTCGCATCCATCACCTTGAGGTCGTGCGCAAGAACGTGATTGTAGGTGAGCCGGTCAAAGCGTTTGGCGTCCGCCACCTTCTTCGGATCGGCATCATAGACGCCGTCGACGCTGGTGCCCTTGAACAGCGCGTTGCAGCCCATCTCGGCCGCGCGCAGCGCCGCCGCGGTATCGGTGGTGAAAAAGGGGTTGCCGGTGCCGGCGGCGAAGATGACGATGCGGCCGCGCTCCATATGGCGGATCGCGCGGCGGCGGATATAGGGTTCGCAGACGGTATCCATCGGGATCGCCGAAAGCACGCGAGTATCCTGTCCGATCTCCTCGAGCGCATTCTGCATCGCGAGCGCGTTCATCACCGTAGCGAGCATGCCCATATAATCGGCGCTCGCCCGCTCGAAGCCCTTCGCCGCGGCGGCCAGTCCGCGGAAGATGTTGCCGCCGCCGACGACCAGGCACAGCTCGTGGCCGGCCTCCTTGGCGGCCGCCACTTCGCCGGCGAGCCGGGCGGTCACTTCCGGATCGATGCCGAAGGGACCCTCCCCCATCAGCGCTTCGCCGGAGAGTTTCAGTAGGATGCGTTCATAGCGGGGGCGCGACATCGCCGGACGGGTCTTTCACATGGGGTGAATAAGCAAACGGCGCGCACCCTAGAGAGGGCGCACGCCGCTGCCAAGCATTTGATTGGTCGGTTCGAGTCGGCCCTGTTGCCTATTTTTCCCTTCGAACGAGGAGTGGCAAGGAGCGATCAGCCGGCCACCGCAGCGGCCACTTCATCGGCGAAATTCTCTTGCCGTTTCTCGATGCCTTCGCCGAGCTGGAAGCGGATGAAATCCTTGAGCGTGATCGCAGTGCCGGCCTCTTTCGCGGCTTGGGCGACGACATCTTCGATCTTGGTCTTGTTGTCGATGACGAAGACCTGGCTCATCAGAGCGTTTTCCTTGCGGTACTTGGCGATCGCGCCGTCGACCATCTTCGCGATGATATTATCGGGCTTGCCCGATTCCGCTGCCTTTTCCCGGGCGATCGCACGCTCGCGCTCGATCGTCTCTGCATCGAGATCCTCGCCGGTCAGCGCCAGCGGCGCGGCGGCCGCGATATGCATCGCGAGTTGCTTGCCGAGCGGCTGCAACACATCGTCTCCGGCCTCGCTTTCGAGCGCGACCAGCACACCGATCTTGCCGAGATCGGGGGCCGCCGCATTGTGGACATAGCTCACCACGGCACCGCTGCCGACGCCGATCCTGGCGACGCGGCGGAGGCCCTGATTCTCGCCGATCGTGGCGATATTGTCGGTCAGCTTTTCTTCGACCGTGCCGCCGCCCGGATAGTCGGCCGCCTTGAGCGCCTCGACATCGCCTTTGGTATCAAGCGCGATCGCCGTCACCTTGGCGACGAAATCCTGGAACTTGTCATTCTTGGCGACGAAGTCGGTTTCCGAATTGACCTCGACGGCCGCGCCCTCGGTGCCGCGCACGGCAACGCCGACCAGGCCCTCTGCCGCCGTCCTGCCGGCCTTCTTGGCCGCCGCGGCGAGACCCTTGGTGCGCAGCCAGTCGACGGCGGCTTCCATGTCGCCGTCATTTTCTTCAAGCGCCTTTTTCGAATCCATCATGCCGGCGCCGGTGCGCTCGCGCAGTTCTTTGACGTCCTTGGCCGAAAAATCTGCCATCTGTCCGTTCCTTGTCTTCTACAGTTCAACAGGACCGTTAGCCCCGAGCTGTCGGAGGGCGTCTCTCGATTCGAGAAGCGGGCTTCGACAGGCTGAGCCCTAACGGAATAAAGTGACGCCGTTATGCTTCGGCGCTGGCAACGGCCGGCTCGACCGGCGGTTCCTCGGCAGCGCCGATATCCTCGCCGCTCGCCGCGGCCGCATCCTGCGCCCCGGCGCCCGCGGCACGGGCGATGGCCTCGCAATAGAGGCGGATCGCGCGCGCGGCATCGTCATTGGCGGGAATCGGGAAAGCGATGCCGTCCGGGCTGACATTGCTGTCGAGAATCGCGACCACCGGAATACCGAGCGTGTTGGCTTCCTTGATCGCGAGATCCTCCTTGTTGGCGTCGATCACGAACATCGCTTCGGGCAACCCGCCCATGTCGCGGATGCCGCCCAGCGAGAGCTCCAGCTTGTCGCGCTCGCGGGTCTGCTGGCGGGCGGCGTCGGCGATCGGCTGGGCCGCCTGGCGCTTGGTGCCGACGAACAACACCTTGCCGCCATTGCCGACGGTCTGGCCGACGAAATCGAGTGCCCGCTGCATCAGCGGCACGGTCTGCGACAGATCGATGATATGAACCCCGTTGCGATCGCCGAAGATATACGGCTTCATCTTGGGGTTCCAGCGGTGGGTCTGGTGGCCGAAATGCGCACCGACCTCAAGCAATTGCTGCATGGTGACGGACACGTCCGCCATGATGGTTCTCCTTCCGGTTATGCCTCTGGAAAGCAAGGATCGGGCACCGCCCGACACCGGTATGTCACGCTTTCCATGTGGGATGAGGGCGCAGATAGAGACGGCGGCGATGAAAATCAAGTATTGACAGCAGAAGAACAAAGCACGAACATAACCCAACTCGTCGGCCAATTCCCACATCTCGGCCAGATTGCCGAGCCGGTCAGGGAACGGGCGGGTCCGAGTGGTGTTTGCCAACCATCGATGCGGAAGGACCGTCATGCTTCAATTCGTCGCCGTCCTGTTTTTTCTGATCGCGCTCGTCGCGCCGCTCGCGCTGATCGCCGTGACGCTTCAACAAAGCGGCCGCGCGATCCTGTCCGCCCTGCAGGGCGACGGGAAGGGCGATCGGCCTGCCGCCAAGGTCACGCGTCCGCGGATTCGTCCGGCGTCAGCTGCGGTGCCATTGCCGGCGCGGCCTTTGCGCGCCGCCGCCTAACTCTCGCATAAGCGATCATGCTGAAGGGAATCGATGCCGCATAGGCGATCGCGGCCACCGACAATGTCACCCAGGGCACCGTCACCAAGGTCAGGATAATCGCCGCCATCCCGGCCAGCGCGCCGAACAGATAGCCCTTTTTCAGCCGGATCGACGACCAGCTGAAAGTCGCGATATTCGACACCAGCAGGAAAGCGATCAGCCCGGTCCAGCCCGCCACCAGATAGAAGTTGCGGAAGATTTCGGCCTCGGTGACGATCCAGAGAAAAATCGGCAACAGCAGCAGCCCCGCCCCGCTCGGTGCCGGCA
>JAIVHR010000234.1 GCA_020200935.1 Sphingomonadales bacterium | reverse complement strand
AGGGGGGACGGTGCGCGCTTGAAGTTCGTTCGAAAAATCGTGCTCAACAATGAGTGCTCGAATCCCCTCAATCGCATTTCGGGCTCGAAAGTCGAAAAACTCTGGAATCGTGATCTGCAGTGGATGGGGATACAGACTGACGATCCCTCCATCCCAGCCGATTGGTAGGGTGAGGCTTGCTAGCAACCTTACCTCTTCAAGATTCGGGTCATCGAACTCGCTGTAGTATTCACCCTTGTGGGCCGATTCATCGAAATGAAATGCTGAAAAAATTAGATCGGAGCTCGGCGCATAGATCGCATGCTCGGTAACGGTGGACTCCCGCCAATACAGGCCCGCTGATGACATTATTCGAACGACAGTTCCTCGAGTCACCCGCGCAGAGCGTGAGACGTCCATCATGAACTCGTCATCAACCTCAAGAGCCATAAGCGAGCACTAGTCAACACACTGTATGGCGCTCGAGGTGGTGCATAATTGGGGCGCGGTGATCGGGCCTTTAACGGCCATCCGCGCTACGAGCTTTACGGCACCGGCACGGTGTTCGATAGCGAGGCGACAGTGCGCGGCTTTTTCGAAGCCTCGCACACGCCGTTCCCCGATCAGGGCAATGACATTGTGCACCGTCTGGACGCGCCTTTCGGCCAGATGAGCCATCCATCCATTCTCCCGCAACATTGGGGGTTATCACGCTTTTCGACGACGGCCACAATGTCGAATACGGAACTGGATTGCCGCGTCGCCTTCGGCTCCTCGCAATGACGGGAGCGAGGACGCGACTGCGGGGGGCGTTAACCGATAAATGAGGTGTCTCCGCTACCGTCGTGCGGGACAGGAGACGACCGGTGAAATTCATCACGCTCAATTCGCGCGGCGGCAATTATCTGGTCGTGGCGTCGAACATCGCCTGGCTGCGGTCCGACGAAAACGACCAGACCAAGGTCGGCATCGTCGGCGGGCAGCCGCTGCTCGTCGAGGGCAGTCTCGAAGAGGTCAAGGCGGCGATTCTCGCGGACTGAGCCGTGGCGCGCTGTTCTCCCCCGCCCTACCTAAACTCAAGCCCCTCGAACTCCCCGCTCTCCCGCCATCCCTCGATATACCTGAAATACGCCTGCGCCCCCGCCGGGTACCCGACGAAATAGCGCGCCTCCTCGGTCGGCCGGCCTTCATTGTTGTAATAGCCCGGCGTGCAATCGGGGGAGCCGAGCATGCGGGCGGGGCCGGATAGGAGGAGGTCGACCCAGGCCTGCTGGGCTTGTTCGGTGACCTCGACCTCGCTGGCGCCCCGCTCCTCGGCATGACCGACGATCGCGGCGATCGTGCGGCCGGCCTCGACGAGATTGTGCGGGACGTTCGAGATCAAATTGGCGCCCTGGGTCGGCTGGACCAGGAACAGGTTGGGAAAGCCGTGGACATGGATGCCGTGCTTGCTGCGCATCCCGCCCTCCCAGGCCTCCGACAAGGTCAGCCCGCCCTTCCCCGTTATCTCGAAGCCGTTGCGGCGCTCGAAGGGTGTGCCGACCTCGAAGCCCGAGGCGTAGATGATGCAATCGACGGCATATTCCTATCGGCGGTGCCCATCCCCTGGTTGGCGGTGAAATTTTCGAGCCAGCGCTTCTGCCAGCCGGGGGTCGCGATCTCCTCGAACCATTGCGGGTCGATCGGCCGGTTGTCGCGCACGTCGACCGAGGAGGGCGTGCGCTGGACGACGTAAAGCCGCCTGGCCGCCTGGGCGAGGTGCGGCACGGCCTGGACCGCCGTCGCGCCGGTGCCGATGATCGCGACATTCTTGTCGGAAAGCTTCTGCAGCGGGCCGCCATGCGGGTCGCCGCCGGTATATTCATAATCCCAGCGGCTGGTGTGGAAGCTGTGGCCCTCGAAGCTCTCGATGCCCGGAATGCCGGGGAGCTTGGGGACATGCAACGGGCCGGTGCCGAGGCCGACATATTTCGCCGTGAAACGGTCGCCGCGATCGGTCCCGATCACCCAGAGCGACCGCTCTTCGTCCCAGTCGAGCGAAGTGATCCGGGTCTGGAACAAAGCCTTCTCATAGAGGCCGTATTGGCGGCCGATGCGCTGGCAATGTTCGAGGATCTCGGGCTGGTGGACATATTTCTCGGTCGGCATGTGCCCGGTTTCCTCGAGCAGCGGCATATAGATCATCGCCGCCGTGTCGCATTGCGCGCCCGGATAGCGGTTCCAGTACCAGGTGCCGCCGAAATCGCCGCCCTTCTCGACGATGCGGACATCCTCGATGCCGGCCTCCTTGAGCCGCGCGGCGGTGGCGAGCCCGGCAAAGCCGCCACCGACAAAGGCGAAGGTGACGTGATCGGCGACCGGCTCGCGCTCGGCGAATGGGCTGTAGGGATCCTCGGCATAATGCGAGAGCCGGCCGGCAATCTCGAGATACTGGTCGTTGCCGTCGGGGCGCAGCCTTTTGTCGCGCTCCTCGCGATAGCGGGCGAGCAGCGCCTGTTTGTCGATCGGCCTGCGGGCGGTCGTCGCCATGCGCCTTCCTCTCACGTAAGCGTAAAGCAGCGGCTCTTCTGGACGGGGCCAAGGTCTGCCGTCAATCCACAGATCGGAGGAGAGATCGCTGCGCCGATTCTGACGGCCATAAGAGTCCGCCAATGCGGGCTACAACCAGGTCGAGGCAAATCCGTTAGGGCTGAGCTTGTCGAAGCCCGTTTCGCCTGTCGCGAAACGCCCTTCGACAGGCTCAGGGCTAACGACTCAAATTGATCGCCATTTCTCTAAGCGGCGGCGACTTCGCCGGCTATGTGCCGCAGCGCCTTGGCATAGCGTTCGGGCGGATGCGCGCCGTTGATCCGGTAGCGTCCGGCGACGATGGCGGTCGGCACGGCGGCGATGCCGCGGGCGCGGTGGCGCGCTTCGGCATCGCGCACCTGCTCCTCATATTCTTCGCTCTCGAGAATTCGGATCGCCCGCGCCCGGTCGAGCCCGGCGGCCTGGGCAATTTCGGCAAGCTCCCCGGCATCGCTTATATCGCGCCGATCGCGGAAATAGGCGTCGAACAAAGCATGCTTCAACTGCCGCTGATGCCCGGCCTCACCGGCCCATTCGAGCAGCCGGTGGGCGTCGAAGGTGTTGAGGATGCGAAAGCCGGGGCCGCTATTCATCGTGAAGCCGGTTTCCGCCGCCGCCTCGCGGATCACCTCGCCGCGCGCCTTGGCCTCGGCTTCGGGCAGGCGGTATTTCTCCGCGAAATAGGCCGCGCGGTCCATCCCCTCGCCCGGCATGTCGGGATTGAGTTCGAAGGGTGAGAAGCGGATGTCGGCCTCGATCTCGCCCGCCGTCTCGCCGAGCGCCGCCTCGAGATTGCGCAGCCCGACGAGGCACCAGGGACAGGCGATGTCGGAGACGAATTCGATGTCGAGCGGCGCGGTCATGGCGGGCCTCCTTCGGGGCGACCCGGCGCATAGCACATGCCCGTGCGACAGTTGACCTCGCCCCGCCCGCGCCCTAGATGAGCCGCCCGCGCACGGCCCCTTCGTCTAGCGGTCCAGGACGTCGCCCTCTCACGGCGAAAACACGGGTTCGAGTCCCGTAGGGGTCACCAGCTTTCAGTTCGGACACGTCCGCCGGGCCTGTCCTCAGAAGCGCATCCGGGCGCTGGCGAAGATGCGGAAGGGATCGCCGTAGAAGGCGGTCAGCGTGCCTTCGCGGCCGAGCGCCGGCGCGCCGGTGACGGGATTGATGAAATTGTATCCCGAGACGATGAAGCGCTTGTCGGTCAGATTCTTGGCGTGCAGCCCGAGCTGCCAGTGATCGTCGTCCGAGGTCCAGAGGTCCAGACCACGCTCGCATCCCAGAGCGCATAGCCGGGCTGGTCGAGCGGGCTCGGCACCTCGAACTGATGTGTCTCGCTGCGATAGCTGACCGTGGTCAGGAAATTGAGATCGCCGCCGAACGCCGGCAGGCTGTAATCGAGCGAGCCCGAAAGCGTCCATTCGGGGGTGTTCTGGAACACCCGCTGATCGGCGACGTCGATGCCGAAATTGTCGATGAACTCGTCATAATCGGCATTGATATAGCCCGCTGCCCAGTTGAAGCCGAGCCGATCTCCGCCCGCCATGAGGTCACGACCGAGCCGCGCCTGCCCTTCGAATTCGAGGCCCCAGATCGTCGCCGCGCCGGCGTTGGACGTAATCCCGATGAAGGTGTCGTTGGTGCCGTCGCCGTTGCTGTCGAAGCCGACCGATCCCGGGATCTGGATGTCGGTATAGTCGGCATAGAAGCCGGCCAGCGCGAGGTTGATGGCGCCATTGGCGAGCGAGCCGCGATAACCGATTTCGTAGCTGTCGACGGTTTCGGGATCGAAGGCCATGAATTCGTAGACGTCGTCCTGATCGATATCGCCGTCGCCATCGAGGTCGGGCGCGGCGGTGGTCTGGCCGCGCGGATCGAAGCCGCCGCCCTTGAAGCCGCGGCTGTAGCTCGCATAGATGTTGTGATCGGGCGTCGGCCGGAAGGAGAGTGATGCGCGCGGCGTGAATTCCTCGAAGGTCGCCGAGCCGTCGAAATCGCTGGTGGTGGCGATCTTGAGCGCGCCTCTGCCGCCGAACTGGTCGGTCGGCCCGAACAGGTAGGTTTCACGAAGCACCCGCGACATGCGTTCGTCATGGGTAAAGCGGCCGCCGGCCGAAACACTCCACTGTTCGGTGATATCAAAGGTGAGATCGCCAAACACCGACCAGGTCTCGGTTTCGACATTGCCGAAGGTCTTGGCGGTAAGTCCGGGCAAGCCGATCAGCGCTCCCGTCGTCCCCAGGATGACGTCGAAATCGGTCGTCGCGTTGGCATCGAGATAATAGAAGCCGAGGATGCCAGCGAGCCGATCGTCGTCATAGACGATCTGGAATTCCTCGGAGAATTGTTCGTTGGTATAAATCGCCGGGACATCGAGGTCGGCGGCCGGCAGGCTGTCGAAATCGATCGGCGTCGTGCCTTCGTCCTCGCGCCAGGAAAGGATGTTGCGCAGCCGGATATTGTCGGTCACCTGAAACTCGGCGGTGCCCGAGATGCCCTGCGCCTCGACATGCTGCCGCGGCATCTCGAGCCCGGCGCGGGTGTCGAAGACATTGTCGAGCACCGGCGCGCCGGAAAGCAGGCCCGGGATCAGCCGGTGGCCCTGGCGCGGATGGCTGCGGTCGTCGGTATAGTCGCCGGTGATGCGCAGGAAGATGTCCGGGTTGGGCGCATATTCGATCGTGCCGCGCGCGGCGAACACGTCCTTGTTGTAATTGTCGAAGCCGTTGAAATTGAGATTCTCGCCATAGCCGCCGCGCGTCAGCAGCGCCGCCGCGCCGCCGACATAGAGGCCGGTATCGGCGATCGGCAGCGCCACCGAGGCGATGCCGTCGAGATGCCCGTAATTGCCGACATTGAAGCGCGCCTCGCCGGTCGGGCTGTCGGCGAGCCGCCGGGTGACGAACTTGATCGCGCCGCCGATCGTGTTGCGGCCGTAGAGCGTGCCTTGCGGCCCGCGCAGCACCTCGATCCGCTCGACATTGAAGATATCGAGCACCGCCGCCTGCGGCCGGTTGTAAAAGACGTCGTCGACATAGAGCCCGACGCCGTTCTCGAAACCGGCGACCGGGTCCTGCTGGCCGACGCCGCGGATGAAGGTGGTCAGAGTCGAGTTGGTGCCGCGCGACACTTCGAAGGTGACGTTGGGGACGCTTTCGGCGATCTCGGTGATGTCGAGCGCGCCCTGCTGATTGAGCGAATCGCCGCTGATCGCGGTGACCGAGAGCGGTACCTCGACCAGCGATTCGCTGCGTCGGCGGGCGGTGACGATGATCGGGGCCTCGTCGGTGCTCTGCTCCAGGCCGGCGGGAGCCTGGTCCTGCGCGAAGGCCGGCGTCGGCAGCGCGACGGCCAGCGCCGCGAGCGCGGTGCCGGGCAGCAAGGCCGCGGTGCGGATGGTGCGATGGGTCATGAAAGCCTCCCTTGGGGAAAAATGGGTCATCGGTCGGGGTCTTCGAGAAAACGGCGGACATCGGCGGCGCTGCGCGCGGGAATTTCCTCCTGCGGGGCGTGGCCGACGCCGGGATAGGTGACGAGCCGGGCGTTCGGAATCGCGCTTGCCAGCCGGCTCGCCTGCTCGAGCGGTATCAGCCGGTCCTCCTCGCCCCAGAGGATCAGCGTCGGCGCGGCGATGCGCGCGAGATCGGGGGTCGGGTCGGGCAGGGTGAATTCGGCGAGGTGATCGACGAAGGCGTCGCCATTGCCCTCCATCATCGCCCGGATCTGCGCGAAGCGCGCTTCGGAGATGCGCGATCGATCGGCGAATATGGTACCCATCGAGGCGGCGAATCCGGCATCGGTGGGATTGCGCAGATGGGCCTGGATCGCCGGCGCGACCGGCACCGGTTCGTCGGCGACGCCGTAGATCGAATAGGCGCCGCTATCGACGAGGATCAGCCGGTCGACCCGCTCGGGATGCCGCGCGGCATAGCGCCAGGCGACAAGCCCGCCGAAACTGTTGCCGCCCAAGGTCGCGCGTTCGATATCGAGCGCGTCGAGCAGCCGCCCGAGCGTCTCGACGCGTTCTTCGGGAGCATAGCGCTTGAGCGGATCGGGACCGGTGAGGCCGTGGCCGAGCAGGTCGAAGCGGATGATGCGATAATCGCCGGCGAGCCGATCGACCCAGCCGTCCCAGCTTTCCAGACTCATCGTGAAGCCGTGCAGCAGCACCAGCACGGGGGCGTCGGCGGGGCCGTCCTCGCGCACCCGAATCCGGGCGCCGTCGAGCTCGATATAGCGGGTATGCGACTGCGCCGGCGCCGAAGCCGTCGGGGCGGACGCCGTGTCCGCGCAGGCGGACAGCGTCAATCCGGCGATCGCCAGCAGCAGACTTGCAAAACCCCTCATGCGCCCCGTCTCTCCAGGCCGGTCGATGCCAGCCTTGGACGCGCAATAGCGACGGAAAAGCCGAGCGGTCGATGACCGCTTCGGTCAATTTGCATGGGACAATTTCGCTCAGTCGGCGGCGTGGCCGTGGCGATAATCTCGCGGCGACCGCCCGGTCCAGCCGCGAAAGGCGCGGGCAAAGCTGCGGCCGTCGCTAAAGCCGAGTTCCTCGGCGACCTGCGCCGTCGAGGCCCCCGATTTGAGCCGCAGCCGGGCGATATCCTCGAGCGCCTCGGCGCGCAATCGGCGAAAGCCGGTGCCGCGTTCGGCAAGCCGCCGGCGCAGGGTCGGCGGACTCATGCCGAGTTCGCGCGCCACCGCATCCTGCCCCGCCAACCCTTCGGCAAGCGCCGCGCGGACACGATCGGCAAGGCTGTCCGATGCGGCATGGGCGACATTGCGGTCGAGCGCCCGCGCGATGCCGCCATAGATCGTCCGCGCGCCGAGCACCGGGCAATGCTCCGGATCGACGGGTCGCTCCGCGGCGGCCTTGGCATAATGGAGCGCGAAGGTCCGCGCGCCCTGGATAATCGGCACGCCCCATTCGGCGAGCGGGCTCGGATCTTTCCGGGGCCGCCGCGTGCGGATCGTGTTGAGC
>JAIVHR010000069.1 GCA_020200935.1 Sphingomonadales bacterium | reverse complement strand
CGCATACACCGTGGCCGTTCCCTTATAGGCGAGCTTGTAAAACTTGCGCCAAACCCTCGGTCAACAGCCAATGGCCGCTTTTGAGGGTGCAGCGACCGGACACATCCAGCGACTGAACCGCGCCAGTTTCAAATGGACGTTGAGGAACAGCTCAAGCCGCGTCGCTACGGTCTGTGTAGCCAGGCAGGCTCAGTGCCCAGCGATCGGCATCCTCCAACTTGATGCGGCTCGCCCTTCCAATTTTGACTAATGGAATGTCGCCAGCCGCGACCAAGCGATAGACCGTGGACCGAGAGACAGCGTAGCGGTCGCAAAAATTCTGGATCGTCAGCATGCACATTGGTGCGCTCCTATTTTTAGTGGCGCATCTTGGTATCTCAGCTCCCCGGTTCATTTAGAGAGGGCGAAGCGAACCAGTCACGAAAGTTGGCAATCGAGAGCGCGCGCGATGCGAATTGCTCCGCTACGGCGCGCCATTCCCGACAACGACCGTCGGAAGAAATTTTGCACTGATACATGTGGAAACCGTGAGGGCAGGGCATTTTCGCCCAGTAGTCTTGGATGTGATGATCGACAATTTCCAGTCGAGGGTCTGATTTTGATTCGTATGCTCGCCACCAGCGCTGGACGGTGCGCCAGCTCTTTTTGCGCCCGGACTCATGGAGCGCCTTGGCCAAGTATCTGTAAGCATCGGTTTTTCGGTAGCCGCCCTCCAAAAGCGACCAGACGCCCATGACAACCCAAACTCTTACTTCCGTTTCAGCCGCAGTTTCAGCGTTTGTGCCACCAAAATTGCGCGCCTTCGCCCAAGGGTGACCGCTTCCGCTCTCCAAAGCCTGGATGAAGACGATAAGATCTTTTATCGGGACCATCGCGTCCGTGCCCTTGATATGAGGCAGTTCTCGAAGGTGGACGGCAATGCAGCCGATATAGGCGGCTGCCTTATTGCGCTTCCTATCCCAATCGTACTCGGTCTCGTACTCTGTCAGCCGGATTCGCAGGTCAGTGCAGAACGCGTCCAGCCAACTTTCAAATTTTTGTACTATCTGTTCGTTTTCATCGTTCATGTATTTGCGCTGGCCGGTGTACTTTTGGGCAAAGAAAGTACGGCTCCGCCAGTCCTCAGTTGATCCAGATAGTCACTCCACCATTGGGCCATCCGGACGCGTTCCTCCCAATGCTGGCCGCGATGATAGGTGCCGCGCACCGCATCGCTAAAGCCATGCGCCAAGGCGCGCTCGATCGCGTCGGGATTCCAATTGCCGCTTTCATTGAGCAAGGTTGACGCCGTGGCGCGAAATCCATGCGCCGTCACTTCGTCCTTGCCGAATCCCATCCGGCGAAAGGCGGCATTGAGCGTGTTTTCGCTCAAGGGCCGTCGCTTTGTGTGGAAGGCAGGAAAAACGAAACCATTGGGACCAGTTAGCGCACGAAGCTCTTGAAAAAGTTTAGCCATCTGACGTGACAGGGGGACAGCGTGATCGCGGCGCGCCTTCATGCGTCCCGCTGGAATGCGCCAGACCGCTTCTCCAAGATCGATTTCGCTCCAATCCGCATGACGCAATTCGCCGGGCCGTACGAACACGTGAGGAGCAATTCGCAGCGCAAATTTTGTGACAGGCTGGCCGTCGAAATCATCGATCGCGCGCAAGAGTTCGCCCAGCTTCCCGGGCTCCAGAATGGCCGCATAATGCCTGGCCTTGGGTGTTACCAGCGCGCCTTTGAGCATATGCGCCGGGTCTGCCTTGGCTCTGCCCGTGGCGACCGCGTAGCGAAACACGCGGCTCGCGAAGCTGCGTGTCTTTTTCGCGGTTTCGTAGTTCCCCTTGGCTTCCAGCTTGCGCAATGCCGCCAGAAGCAGTTGCGGATCGACTTCGCTGACCGGCATCGATCCGATCGCGGGCCGGAGCAGGTCGGCGAACCAGCGCGCTTTCTTCAAGGTCGCCTCCGCCCTGCCTTCCTTTTCCATCTTGTCGATATACTCGGCAGCGGTTCGCTCGAAACTGTCCTCGGCGCTGACCTTCGCCATCGCTTTCTCGCGCTTGCGCGCTACGAGCGGATCGATTCCCTCTTCGATTTGCCGCCGCACAGAATCGCGCCGTTGCCGCGCCTCGGCCAGCGTCACTTCCGGATAGGCTCCCAGCGCCAGCCGCTTCTCTTTACCCGCGAAGCGGTATTTCTGACGCCAAAGCTTTGACCCGCCTGGCATAACCTCGATGTATAGCCCTTTCCCGTCGGCCTTTCGAAGCGACCTATCGATCGGCTGTAAGGCCCGGATTTCTGCATCTCAGCGGCATTTGGGGGCATCGCCTTTCCACAAACGTCGCCGGAGTCACCGTATGCCCCCAAATATGCCCCCAAATGAAGCGGATTTTGGGGGCATGAAGAAAAACGCCCAGCGACAAACTGGGATGCTACATGCCAGCTTTCTTGCGGCTTGTCGATGTATCTGGGGGTGTCTGGAAATGCGGTAATGGTGCCCAGAAGAGGACTCGAACCTCCACGTCCATACGGACACCAGCACCTGAAGCTGGCGCGTCTACCAATTCCGCCATCTGGGCACGGCACCGGTCAGGGCGGCGCATATCGTCGGGCGCGCGGCAAAAGTCAATGCGCCGGCCGGCTTGAATCCGGATCGCGTGCGGGGCATGGGCATCGCAACATGCCAATGGGAACAGCATCATGATCGACCGGCTCGTCACCTTGTTCGGCGGCGGAGGGTTCCTCGGTCGCTATGTCGCGCAGGATCTGCTCCATGCCGGAGCGCGGATCCGGATCGCCGAGCGTCATCCCTCGAGCGCGCATTTCATCAAGCCGATGGGTCAGGTCGGCCAGACGCAATTCGTTTCGGCCGACATTACCAGGCCCGAGAGCCTGCCTCGCGCGCTCGTCAATGCCGATGTCGCGATCAATTTCGTCGGCATTCTCGACGGCGCCTTCGAGAATGTCCATGCCGACGGCGCGCGCAACGCCGCCGAAGCGGCGCGCGAGGCCGAGGTCGAGACCTTCATCCAGATCTCGGCGATCGGCGCCGATCCGCAGGCGGCATCGAAATACGCGCGCAGCAAGGCGCATGGCGAGGCGGCGGTGCGCGCAATCTACCCCGACGCAATCGTCATCCGTCCCTCGATCGTCTTCGGGCCCGAAGACCAGTTCATCAACCGTTTCGCGACGATGGCGCGGCTGATTCCCGGCGCGCTGCCGGTGATGCGGCCCGAGACCAGGTTTCAGCCGGTCTATGTCGCCGACCTCGCCGAGGCGGTCGCCAGGGCGGCGGTCGATCCCGCGCCCTTCGCCGGCAATACATACGAGCTCGGCGGACCGGAAAAGCTCTCGATGTTGGAGATCAACCGTTTCGTGCTCGAGGCGATCGGGCGCGGTTCGAAGCCGACCCTCGAAGTGCCCGACGGGATCGGTGCGACGATGGCGAAATTCGGCTGGCTTCCCGGCGCGCCGATCAGCTGGGATCAATGGCTGCAGCTCGGAAGCGACAATGTGGTCGCCGCGGACGCCAGGGGCTTCGAAGCGTTCGGCATATCGCCGCGTCCGCTCGCCGCGGTCGCCCATGAATGGCTGATCCGCTATCGCACCCGCGGCCGCTTTTCGGAGACCAAGGCGGCGTAGATCTGCCGCCAAAAGCCCGCCTAGAACAGCGCCAGCAGCACGACCCCCAGCGCGACCCGGTAGATGACGAAGATCAGCATCGAAGCGTGCCGCAGGAAGCGCATCAGGAA
>JAIVHR010000068.1:6088-16150 GCA_020200935.1 Sphingomonadales bacterium | reverse complement strand
CGCTCACGCCGACTGGTACCGGGCGGAAACGGAGAATTTCATCATCCATGCCGATGCGACCGAGGAGGTCGTTACCGAATATGCGCGACATCTCGAACGGTTCGACGCTGTGCTCAGGCACTTTACCGGCACCGACCCCGAGCCGGCCGAGATTGGGCACCAGATAGATCCGAAACTTGATGTCGGCCGGCTCCAGCGGCGAATGGGCGGCGGCGGCACGATCGGCGGAATATACATCCCCGACATGCGCGGCCCATACGCCGCCGCGCCGATTTACGGCTACCAGACCGTCCTCCATGAATATGTCCATCATTTCATGCTCCACCACGCGCCTGCCGCCTATCCGCGCTGGTATCGCGAGGGCTTCGCCGAATTCTTCTCGACGGTCAGCTTCGATGACGAAGACCATGCCGATCTCGGCCGTTTTCCTTTCGGTCGGGCCGACGATCTCGTCTATTCGCGCCGATTTTCCTTCGAGGACCTGCTGCGCGAGGACGAGAACACCAACCATTTCGCGCTCTATGTTCAGGGATGGATACTCGTTCATCATTCGGTCTTCCATCAGCGGACCGGGCGCTTGCTGGCCGAGTATCTGCAGCTGATGAACCGGGGACAAACCGGCGAACAGGCTTTCCAGGCGACCTTCGCCAGTCTCGGCGACGAGCTTGACGACATGCTCAAGGATTACGGCCGCGGCAGGATGCCGATGTCGAGAACCACCCGGACCTTCGAGGTGTCGGGCGAGATCGCGATCCGCAAGCTGAGCGAAGAGGAAGCGACGGTCGAGGCGCTCTATCCGCGCCGGCGCGATTATCTCGAGCGCGAGATGCTGTCCGCGGTCCGCAATTATCCGCGCAACGCCCAGGTCCATGCGGAGCTCGCCCAGCTGAGGCTCGCGCAGGACCGGCTCGACGAGGCGCTCGCGGCGGCCGATGCAGCGCTGGCGATCGATCCCGACCATGTCGAAGCCAACGTCTTCAAGGGCACCGCGCTGTTGCGGCGCGCCGATGCAAGCGGCGACCCCGCCGATTCCCGCTGGGCCGAAGCGCGCGAACTCTTCCTGCGCGCCAACCGGGCCGACCCCTATTATCCGCTGGCGCTGCTGCGCTATTATCAGTCCTTCCCGGATCGCAACGCCCGCCCCGACAATGCCATCGCCGCGCTCGAACAAGCCTATTTCTTCGTGCCGCAGAACCGCGAGACCCGATTGCAGCTCGCCTATGAATTGCTGCGCGCCGGACGCTTCGAGGAAGCGCGGCTTCTCGCGCTGCCGATGATCTACTGGCCGCACGCCACCGACACGCTGACCGCCGGCGCGCAGGCGATCATCGAAGACGCGCGGCGCAGCGATGCAGCGATCGAAATCGAGGATTGGCACCTCACCGAATTCATCGACGAGGAATAGACCCTCACCCGCGTTGAACGGCGGGCTGTATTGTCATAGAAAAGGACCATGCCGCACAAATTCTGGAAGTTGCCGCTGCGGATGGCCCTGGCCCCGCTAGGACTGATACTGGCCGCTCTGGTCGCCCAACCGGCCGAAGCGCGCTGGTTCCGGGCGGAAACGCCGAATTTCATCTTTTATTCGGAAAGCTCGGCGGAAGAAACGCGCGAGAAAGCGGAAACGCTCGAAAAATTCGATCAGCTGCTGCGCATGTTCACCGCCGTCGAAGAAGAATGGAACGGCCCCAAATTCCGCGTCTTCGAAGTCGACAGCGCCAGTGACGTCTCACGCCGTTTTCACGGGCTGGCGGCAGGCGTCTATTACGGCAGCCTGCGCGGGGCCTTCGCGGTCGTCCCGCGCAAGCAGGTCGGTTTCCATCGCATCGGCCTCGATCCGCAGGAAGTGCTGTTTCACGAATATACCCACCATTACATGTTGCAATATTTTCCGGGCAGCTACCCGGCCTGGTATACCGAAGGCTTCGCCGAATTCTTCGCCACCGTCCGCTTCCTTCCCGACGGCAAGGTCGAGATCGGCTATCCCCAGCAGCGCCATGTCCCCTTCCTCACCGAGCCGGGCGACTGGATCGATTACGAAGATCTGATGAACGGCCGGGTTGGGGCGACCTATATGGCCTATGCGCAAGGCTGGCTGCTGGTCCATTTCGCCTCCTTCAACCAGCCCGCGCGCGAGGCAATTGCCGCCTATCTCGAAGCGATGCGCGACGGTGCCGATGCCGAGCAGGCGTATGAGCAGGAGATCGCGACGCTCGACTGGAGCCTGCATGGCGCGGTCCGCCGCTATTACCGAAACGACGAGGTGCCGGTGCGCACCGCCGAGATCGAATTCGAACCGGTCGGTGAAATCGAGGTGCGCGAACTCAGCGAACGGGAAGCCGATATCGCGCTCGTCTATGGCCGCATCGGCAATGCCTATGGCGGCACCGTTCGCTCGGTTGCCGACGATTATTCCGACGATCCGCAAGCGCAGGCCGAGCTCGCGCATTTCCTGATCGCAGACCGGGATTATGACAATGCGATCGAGGCGGGCCGCCGGGCGGTCGAGCTCGATTCCGATCATGTCGAGGGCAATGCGATGCTCGGCGCGGCGCTGGTTCTGGCGGCGCTGGAATCGGGCGATGCAGGCGATGCCCGATGGGCCGAAGGGCGCGCGTTCCTGCTCCGCTCCAACCGCCTCGATCCCTATTATCCGCCGGCGCTCTATTATTATTACCGATCATTCCCGCCGGCGGCGGCAAAACCCGAAAATGCGATCGCCGCGCTCGAACAGGCCTATCGCTTCATGCCCCAGAATTACGAGGCGCGGACCGCGCTGGCGATCGAGTTTCTCGGGCAATCGCGTTTCGACCTGGCGCGCCTGATGATCCTGCCGGTGATCAATTCGCTGCATCACGACTATTACGAGCTGTTCGCCGAGCGCGTCTTCGAGCAGATAGAAGCCCGAAACTCCGATATAGGCGGGCTGCTGGCCGATATCGGCGAACTCGACAAACCCTGGTAGGCTTTGCGCCGACACAACGCTGAGCCGCCTTTCCCAAGGCGACGATCGGCGATAAGCATTGCCGGACCAATTCGGGGGGGGTGAACGATGATGCGCTTGCTTGCCGCGCTGCTGCTTCTGCTGGCGATCATCACACCGGCGCGGGCCGACGATATTGCCGATTCCTACGGCGGCGTGGGGCGGATTCTGGTCGTGCTCAGCTGGAAGGACGGCGACGAATATGTCGGCTTCGGCAGCGGCTTCGCCGTCACGCCAACTCGCATCGTCACCAATTATCACGTGATCGAGGCCTGGGCCCGGTACGCGGAGAGCGCCGACGAAGCGTTGCTCGCGGTCGTCCCCTCGCGCGGCTCCGCCATGATCGAGGCGCGGCTCGTCACCTATGACAGCGCCAAGGATCTCGCGGTGCTCGAATTGCAGGGCGGGACAATGGAGCCGATGACGCTGTTTTCGGGCCGCCCCGATCTCGGCCGGCGCTACACCGCGCTCGGCTTTCCGAGCAATGTCGATTTCGCCTCCTCGCGCTCGGTCGACGAATTGTTCGACCTCACCGTCACCCCGCGCTCGCCGATCCGCACCGGCGGCGACATATCCGAAGCGCGGCCGGTGTGCGGCATCGACGCCTATGTCCACGATGCCGAGGCCTGCTCTTCGTCCGCGATCAGCGCCGCGCGGCGGTCGGCGCCGGGGTCGCGAGCCTCGCATTGATCGTCGGCTCGGTGGCCGTCTTCGTCACCCGCGGCAACGCCGCCGCTGTCGCCGAACCCAATGGCGAGACGCGCGACTGCCAAGCGATCGCCGATGAAACGGCGGACGCCTTTACATCCGAAGAATGCCCGGCGGTCGATGACGAAGATGCCGAGACGGAGGAAGTCGAGCCGGCTGGCGAAAGTGGATCACCGAAATCCTGACCGGCATGGGCAAACAACTTGGCTATGGCCTTCGCGAAAATTGGCCCGTAAGTCTTGGGCTATGTCGATAGGATCGCATGTTTTTCGCAGTATGGCGCTGATCGGCCTGCTGCTTGGCCTGACGCTGCCGGTGCCTGCCCTTGCCGACTGGCGACGGGCGGAATCGGACAATTTCATCGTCTATGCGGAAATGCGCCAGGACCGCATTCGCGACTATGTGCTGGAGCTCGAGCGATTCGACCGCACGCTTCGCCATCTGACGCGCCAGCAAGGCGATTTCGCGCCGGTCAAGCTGCGGATCCTCGTCTTGTCCGATACCGACGACGTCTCGGCATATGGCGACGGCAACTATACCGGATTCTACATGGCCGATATCCGCGGGCCGTATGCGGTCGTGCCGAAACGCGGCGCCGGATGGGGTGCTTTCGAAATCGAGCGGCGCGAGATACTGTTCTACCAATACACCCATCATTTCATGGCTCAGTATTTTCCGGCGAACTATCCGGCCTGGTACCGTGAAGGGCTGGCCCAGCTCTATTCGACGGTGGAGTTCCAACGCGACGGCCGGATCGATGTCGGCCGGGCAGCGCGCTCCATCGCCAACCAACTCGGCATGTTTGAGCGGGCCGGTTACTGGCTGCCGATGCGCGACCTGCTGTCGAACGTATATCCCAACTCAACCCTCGCCTACGGCGAAGGCTGGTTGCTCGCGCATCAGGCCATGTTCGACCCGCGGCTCCGCCGCGAGCTCGGCGAGTATCTGAATGCCCTGCATCAGGGAAATTCGGGGCGGGAGGCGTACGATCAGGTCTTCGCGAATCGCGATCCGTCGCTGGATCAGCAATTGCGGGAGTATCTCGTCGGATACAGTTTTCCCTATGTCCCGATGGAACTCGATCTCGGAGCAATCGCCGAGCCGACGATCACGGTGATGAGCGACGCCGAGGCAGAGCTGGCGCTATTACGGGGCCGCCCTGTCGAGGCAATGGAAAGCGATCTGCAAGAGGCGCTTGAGGATCATCCCGACAACGCGCAGGTCTATGCCGAACAGGCCCGATTCCTGCTCGGGCAGGGAAATTTTGCCGAGGCGAGGGAAGCTGCTGACCGTGCCCTGGCCATCGCCCCGGACAATATCGATGCGCATCTCTTCGCCGCGCAAGCGCTGATCTGGCTGGGCGTCGGAGACGCCGCCAGTCCCCATTGGGGCGAAGCGCGCAACCACGCGCTTCAAGCCAATCGGCTGGATCCCGACAACGCAATGGCGCTCGTCTTCTATTTCCTGTCCTACCCCGACGCCGCGGCGCGGCCGGACAATGCCCTGCCGGCCCTCGAAAGGGCCTTTGCTCTCATTCCCCAGAATACAGCGATCCGTACGATCCTCGGTCGCGAGTATCTCGACCAGGGCCGCTATGCCGAGGCGCGCCGTGTCGTCTCCGCCGTCGCCGGGTCGGCGTATGGCGACCCGTATAAGGACTATGCGGCGATACTGGAGAGGCTCGCATCGCGCGAGCTCGATATCAGCCACGCCGGAGACGCAATCGCCGAAATCAATGCCGAGCGGGAGCAACGGCGCGCCGAACTCGGCGAAATGGTCGCAATCGATTTCCTGCCGCAAGAACCAGTATCGCGCTTCAATCATGCCGACTGGATGTGGAACAGCCGCCGCAGTCTGTTCCAGAATCGCGTACCCTAGACGCGCGCCGCCTCAATCCTTGCCGATTGCCTTGTACGCCGCCCGCGCTAAGGCACCCGAAAGGAGCGAAGGTAGATGACGGATCGGGCAATCTGGTGGCGGGCGATCGGGCCGGGGCTGATCTTCTCGGGCGCCGCGGTCGGCGTGTCGCATCTCGTGCAATCGACGCGCGCCGGCGCGATGTTCGGGCTGGCGCTGGTCGGCGTCATCCTGCTGATCAACCTGCTCAAATATCCTGCCTTCCGCTTCGGCGTCGATTACAGCCGCTGGTGCTGGCCGCGGCCGGATTGCTGCTGATCGCTGGCGGCTATGGCTGGCTCGACCGGATCAACCGGCTGCTGCTCGCCTTTCTCGTCGTCTCGACCCTGGCGACGACCTTGCTGGTGCTGCCACGCGTCGAATGGGGATCTTTGTTCGCGTTTGGCTGGGCCGCCGACCCGATGGCGTTGCTGTTCATCGTCGCGCTGGCCGGCTTCATGCCCAATCCCCTCGACGCCTCGGTCGCCGTCTCGCTGTGGACGATCGAGGGTGAGAAGCCGCACGGCACCGAACGCCCGATCCCGCTCGCGACGGCACGATCGGGCTTCGTCTGGTCCTACGGCCTGACCACTCTGCTCGCGGTCTGCTTCTGCATCATGGGCGCCGGCGTGATGCACAGCGCCGATACCGCCCCGGCGCCCGACGCCGCCGGCTTCGCCGCCCAGATCATCGATCTCTACCGCTCGACGCTCGGCCCGATCCCGGCGCTGCTCGCCGCGATCGCCGCTTTGTCGGTCATGCTGACCACGGCGATCGCCGCGACCGACGCCTATGGCCGCACCTATGCGGCGGGATGGGACGAACTCGCCGGGACCGGCGACGGCACCCGCTTTCGCGCGAGTTACGCGTTCTTCACCCTCGGCTGGATCGCACTCGCGATCGCCGCTTTGTTCCTGCTGCTGGCCGAATTCGCGAGTTTCATCGATCTCGTCACCTCGACGTCCTTCCTGATCGCACCGGTCATCGCACTGCTCAACCATTTGGTGGTGACGCGCTGCCCGATGCCCGAGGATACGCGGCCGGGACCCGCGATGCGCTGGCTCAGCCTCGCCGCGATCCTCGTCATGACCGGCATCGCCGCGATGTATCTGCTGCTGCGCGCGGGCTGACAAATCCGCGTCATTGCGAGGAGCCGAAGGCGACGCGGCAATCCAGAGCAGCAAGCGACGGCGCCTACCGCTCTGGATTGCTTCACCCGGCATTCGCCGGGCTCGCAATGACGAGCGATATCTCTCAGCCGCCTACGGATCGCTCTTTCGCCAGCAGCTTCTCCTTGCGCTCGAGGCCGTAGGCATAGCCCCCCAGCGAGCCGTCGCTGCGGATCACGCGGTGGCAGGGAATCAGCACCGCGACATTGTTGGCGCCGTTGGCCGAGCCGGCCGCGCGCACCGCATTGGGCTTGCCGACGGCGGCGGCGATCTCGGCATAACTGCGCGTCTCGCCGGGCGGAATGCGGGTCAGCTCGCGCCAGACCGCTTCCTGGAAGGCGGTACCGCGAACATCGAGCGGCAGGCCATGCGGGCGGCCCGGATCGTCGACCGCGGCGACCGCCTTGCCGATCAATTCCGCCATCTCGCCGTTGGCCGGGATCAGTTCGGCCTTCGGGAAGCGTGCGCGCAGGTCGCTTTCCTGCTCGTCGAAGCTCAGCCGGCAAATGCCGCGCCTGGTCGCCGCGACGAGCATCCAGCCGAGCGAGGTCTCGGCGATCGCCCAGTGGATCACCGTCCCTTCGCCGCCGCGGCGCCAGGCCGAGGGCGTCATTCCGAGCCGCTTGCCGCTCTCCTCGTAAAAGCGCCCGGGCCCCGAATAGCCGGCCTCGTAGATCGCGTCGGTGACGCGCTCCTCGCTGCCGAGCGCCCGTTCGGCGCGGCGGGCGCGCAGCCCGCGCGCATATCCGGCCGGCGAGACGGACATTTTCGCGCAGCGGGTGGCGCGCGGCGCAGGAAGGGCGGCAATAGATGCCGGTCGTCAGCACACCGGTGACGAAGCGACCATCATAGCCGCGGTCGCGGCGCTTGACCGCTTGCCAGGCCTCGTCGGGATCGACTCGCGCTATGCTCATGGCGATATTCATGCCCGTTCCACCCGCGCGGCGAAACAGCCATGCGCCGCATTATGCGCGTCGATATAGGCTATGTCGCGATTGTAGAAGAGCCGCCGGATGGCGGCATCGGCCTCTCCCGGCAGCGCGAGCGCCGCATCGAGAAGCATCCCCGCTTCGTCGAACCCGCGCATCGCGATCGGCCTGCCTTCCATCACCGGCGGCAGCGCGTCCTCATAGACCGCCGCCGCCCCGGCATTCTCGCGCAGATAGATGGCGTAGGCCGAGCGATAGGGCGTATCGACATCATGCGAGACATGGTGGAGCAGGATCAGCCTCTCCCCGACTTCGGCATCCTCGAGCGAAATCCGGCAGGGATAGCCAGGCTTGCTCTGCGCGATCACCCGCCGCGCTCCGGCCGCCGCCAGCGCCGCCTCTTCCGCGCCGCGCAGATCGGCGAAAGGCTCGGGCGCCAATCCTGTAATGCGATAGGTCATGTTCGGTCCTCATCTGCTGTCTGTGAGGATCGTTTAGATTGCCGTTCGAGCCCCTGCGTCCCGCTTCTTGCGGTCAAAGCCCAACCCTCCGTCGGTTATCCGCAAAGATTCACGGCGGCTCATCTTGCAACGCAGCATCACCCTTGCTAGGTGGCGCCCAGCCGTAGCGGGGGCGTTTCGCCGCCCCTTTTCCTACGACCCGACAAATCCGATCTAGGGACCTATTTGCGCGTGGATATTTCCGGCGGAATCAAGGCCAGTCTCGCAGGCCGCTATGCCTATGCGCTGTTCGAGCTGGCGCAGGA
The DNA here is from genome assembly GCA_020200935.1 of Sphingomonadales bacterium. Taxonomy (GTDB): domain Bacteria; phylum Pseudomonadota; class Alphaproteobacteria; order Sphingomonadales; family Sphingomonadaceae; genus Parasphingopyxis. The sequence continues at coordinate 7,699 of JAIVHR010000068.1, read as the reverse complement.
GCAAAAGCAGCTCGAATCGGTCGAGGCGAGCCTTGCCCGGCTCAAGGCCATGCTCGGCGAATCGGCCGAACTCAGGCAGCTCACCACCAGTCCCTTGGTCGATCGCGACGAAGCGGTGCGCGCAATCTCGGCTGTCGCACAGGCCATGGAGCTCGATCCGCTGACCGCGAAGTTCCTCGGCACGCTGGCGCAGAACCGCCGACTCACCCAGCTCGGCGCCGCGATCCGCGCCTTCAACACCATCGCCGCCCAATATCGCGGCGAAACCGATGCCGAGGTCGCCTCGGCTCATCCGCTCACCGACGACCAGCTCGAGGCGCTCAAATCCCGGCTCAAGGGGCTTGCCGGCCGCGACGTCAATATCGACATGAAGCTCGATTCGGCGCTGCTCGGCGGCCTCGTCGTCCGCATGGGCAGCCGGATGATCGACGGCTCGCTCCGCACCAAACTCAACTCGCTATCGAACGCCATGAAAGGCTGACAATGGACATCAACGCCGCTGAAATTTCCAAGGTCATCAAGGACCAGATCGCCGGCTTCGGCACCGAGGCCGAAGTCTCCGAGATCGGCACCGTATTGTCGGTCGGCGACGGCATCGCGCGCGTCCACGGCCTCGACAATGTCCAGGCCGGCGAGATGGTCGAGTTCGAAAGCGGCGTGCAGGGCATGGCGCTCAATCTCGAAGCCGACAATGTCGGCATCGTCATCTTCGGCTCGGACACCGAGATCGTCGAGGGCTCGACCGTCAAGCGCACCGAGACGATCGTCGACGTGCCGGTCGGCAAGGGCCTGCTCGGCCGCGTCGTCGACGGGCTCGGCAACCCGATCGACGGCAAGGGCCCGATCGAGGCCGCCGAGCGGCGCAGGGTCGAGACCAAGGCGCCGGGCATCATCCCGCGCAAATCGGTCCACGAGCCGGTGCAGACCGGTCTCAAGGCACTGGACGCGCTGGTGCCCATCGGCCGCGGCCAGCGCGAGCTGATCATCGGCGACCGCCAGACCGGCAAGACCGCGGTCGCGATCGACACCTTCATCAACCAGAAGGGCATCAATGCCGGCGACGATGAATCGAAGAAGCTCTATTGCATCTATGTCGCGATCGGCCAGAAGCGCTCGACGGTCGCCCAGATCGTCCGCCAGCTCGAAGAAAACGGCGCGATGGAATATTCGATCGTCGTCGCGGCGACCGCTTCCGAGCCAGCGCCCTTGCAGTATCTGGCGCCCTATACGGGCTGCACGATGGGCGAATATTTCCGCGACAACGGCATGCATGCCTGCATCGTCTATGACGATCTTTCGAAGCAAGCCGTCGCCTATCGCCAGATGTCGCTGCTGCTGCGCCGCCCGCCGGGCCGCGAAGCCTATCCGGGCGACGTCTTCTATCTGCATAGCCGCCTGCTCGAGCGCGCGGCGAAGATGAACGAGGATAACGGCGCCGGTTCGATGACCGCGCTGCCCATCATCGAGACCCAGGCCGGCGACGTTTCGGCCTATATCCCGACCAACGTCATCTCGATCACCGACGGCCAGATCTTCCTCGAGACCGATCTCTTCTTCCAGGGTATCCGCCCGGCGATCAATGTCGGCCTCTCGGTGTCGCGGGTCGGATCG
>JAIVHR010000068.1:3507-6063 GCA_020200935.1 Sphingomonadales bacterium | reverse complement strand
CTATTGGTCTGGTGACCAGATAGGACTCTTCGAAACAGTGGACGATGTAACCGCCTATTTGAAGGACGTATCGCCCAATCCGATCGAACAATTCTCCGGGCAACGAAAAGATGGCTAGCCTCAAGGAACTCAAGGACAGGATCAGCTCGGTCAAATCGACCCAGAAGATCACCAAGGCCAAGCAGATGGTCGCCGCCGCCAAGCTCCGCAAGGCGCAGGCCGCGGCCGAGGCCGCGCGCCCCTATGCCGAGCGCATGGCCCAGGTCATGCAGAGCCTGGCGAGCCAGGTCACGATCAGCTCCGACACGCCCAGGCTGCTCGCCGGCACCGGCAAGGACCAGAAGCATCTGCTGGTCGTCGCGACGTCGGATCGCGGGCTGTGCGGCGCCTTCAACGCCAACATCGTCAAGGAAACCCGCAAGAAGGCCGAGCAGCTGAAGAAGGAAGGCAAGGACGTCGCCTTCTATCTGGTCGGCAAGAAGGCCAAGCCGATCATCAACCGTGTCTATCCGGGTTCGATCGAGCGGCATTTCGACACCACCAACATCAAGAACCCGCATTATGACGACGCCAGGGAGGTCGCCGAGGAGCTGATCGAGCGGCTCGAGAAGGGCGAGTTCGACGTCGCCTGGCTGTTCTATTCGAAATTCCGTTCGGCGCTGGTCCAGGAACCGCAGACCCGGCAGATCATCCCCGTCCCGGTTCCCGCGCGCCAGGAAGGCGGCAGCAAGGCGGCGGTGGAATATGAGCCCGACGAGGAGGAAATCCTCTCCGAGCTGCTGCCGCGCAACCTCGCGATCCAGATCTTCCGCGCGATGCTCGAAAATTCCGCCAGCGAACAGGGCGCCTCGATGACCGCGATGGACAATGCCACGCGCAACGCCGGTGACCTGATCGAGGATCTGACGATCGAATATAACCGGTCGCGGCAAGCGGTGATCACCACCGAGCTTATCGAGATCATTTCGGGCGCGGAGGCGCTTTAACAATATGTGCTCCCGCGAAGGCGGGAGCCCAGATCAACCGTTGGAACTGGACCCCGGCCTTCGCCGGGGAACAAGAAAAGGCAAAAAGGCAAGAGCAATGGCAACCGCAACCACCAACACCGTCGGCACGATCGCGCAGGTTATCGGCGCCGTCGTCGATGTCAGCTTCCCCGACGAGCTGCCCGAGATCCTCTCGGCGCTGACCACCGATAATCACGGCAACACGCTGGTGCTCGAGGTCGCCCAGCATCTCGGCGAGAATATGGTCCGCTGCATCGCCATGGACGGCACCGACGGTCTGGTGCGCGGCCAGGAAGTGACCGACACCGGCAGCCAGATCACGATGCCGGTCGGCCCCAAGACCCTGGGCCGCATCATGAATGTCGTCGGCGAGCCGATCGACGAGCTCGGCCCGATCGGCGCCGAAACCACCGCCCCGATCCATGCCGAGGCCCCTGCCTTCATCGACCAGTCGACCGACGCCGAGATCCTGATCACCGGCATCAAGGTCGTCGATCTGCTCGCGCCCTATGCCAAGGGCGGCAAGATCGGCCTGTTCGGCGGCGCCGGCGTCGGCAAGACGGTGCTGATCCAGGAGCTGATCAACAACATCGCCAAGGGCCATGGCGGCACCAGCGTGTTCGCCGGCGTCGGCGAGCGCACGCGCGAGGGCAACGACCTCTATCACGAATTCCTCGATGCCGGCGTCATCGCCAAGGACGAGGACGGCAACGCGACGTCCGAAGGCTCCAAGGTGGCGCTGGTCTACGGGCAGATGAACGAGCCGCCGGGCGCGCGCGCCCGCGTCGCCTTGTCGGGGCTGACGATCGCCGAATATTTCCGCGATGAGGAAGGCCAGGACGTGCTGTTCTTCATCGACAATATTTTCCGCTTCACCCAGGCGGGCTCGGAAGTGTCGGCGCTCTTGGGCCGCATCCCTAGCGCGGTGGGCTATCAGCCGACGCTCGCCACCGACATGGGCAATCTGCAGGAACGCATCACCTCGACCAACAAGGGCTCGATCACCAGCGTCCAGGCGATCTACGTGCCGGCGGACGACCTGACCGACCCGGCGCCGGCCACCTCCTTTGCCCACCTCGATGCGACGACGGTGCTCAACCGCGCGATCTCCGAGCTCGGCATCTATCCGGCGGTCGACCCGCTCGATTCGACCAGCCGCGTGCTCGAACCGCGCGTCGTCGGCCAGGAGCATTACGACACCGCGCGCCGGGTCCAGGAGACGCTCCAGCGGTACAAGTCTCTGCAGGACATCATCGCCATCCTCGGCATGGACGAGCTTTCCGAAGAGGATAAGCTGATCGTCGCGCGCGCGCGCAAGATCCAGCGCTTCCTTTCGCAGCCCTTCCACGTCGCCGAGGTCTTCACCAACCTGCCCGGCAAGTTCGTCGAGCTCGAGGACACGATCCGCAGCTTCAAGGAAGTCGTCGAAGGCAAGCATGACGACCTGCCCGAAGCCGCCTTCTACATGGTCGGCGGCATCGACGAGGCCCGCGAAAAGGCGCAGAAGCTCGCGGCCGAGGCGGCGTAACCCAATCTCCCTCTCCCCTTC
>JAIVHR010000068.1:0-3497 GCA_020200935.1 Sphingomonadales bacterium | reverse complement strand
GGGGGGCAGTCGAAACGCTATCGATTGCCTCAGCCTCCCCCTCTCCTAGCCTCTCCCCTGAAGGGGAGAGGGACAAGAGGTAAGAACATGCCCCTGCACTTCGAACTCGTGACCCCCGAAAAGCTCCTCCGTTCGGAGGAGGTGCATATGGTCGTCGTGCCCGGCACCGAGGGCGATTTCGGCGTGCTCGAACGCCATGCGCCGGTGATGTCGACGATCCGCGACGGCGAGATCAGGATCTTCAAGACCGCCGGCGCCAACCCCGAGACGATCAGGGTCGAAGGCGGCTTCGCCGAGGTCAACGCCAAAGGCCTGACGATCCTCGCCGAAAGAGTGGTCGAGGGCGAAGAGGCCTGATCTAAAGCGCGAAATGCGCTTCGGTCAGCTGGCTGACATCGAGACCCTGGGTATCGAGAAAGATCGAAAAACCGGCATCGGCTCCATCGGCCAGCGTCCCGACGATCCGATAGCCCTGGCCTGTATCCTCGAGCCAGATTTCGCCGCCTTCACCGGTCGGTCCGTCGAGGCCGCGAAAGACGAAGGCGTCGTCTTCGGGCGTCGAGGGGTCGGCATCGACCGCCCGCAGATCGATCCAGTCGCCGTCATCAAGCGAGAAATCGGCAATCGTCGCCTCGACGGTCGCGGTTTCGCCCGACGGTTTGATGACATACCGGTCGGCTCCCGCGGAAAAATGCTCGTCCGAGGGCAATGGTTGACTTAGAAATTCAACGTGACCACCGATGAGCAGACTGTCTCCTGCTTCGGCGAAAAGCCGGTCATCGCCCAATCCACCGATCAGCACATCGCTTCCGTCGCCGCTGAACAGTCGGTCGTTACCCGGGACGCCGTAAACTGGATCCGGACCGAACGGCGTTGCAAAATCGCCGCGCAGGATATCGTCGCCGTCCCCGCCCCGGATCAAATCATTTCCGCCGCCGCCTAGAATATCGGTCGCAGCCGAGCCTTGGACGACGATCCTTTCGCCGTGGGACCAGCCAAGCACCTGCGATTCCTCAGGCCCCCGCACGAAAACGCGTTCGACATGCTCGCTGTTCGAATAATATGGCCCGAGCACCACCACCGTATCTCGCCCCCCGCCGGCAGCTTCGGACACGAAGTCGAAGGCATCGCGCACGACATAGCGGTCGTTTCCCGTGCCCCCCTGGAGAAGATCGGACAAACCATCGGCCTTGCCGGCATCAAGCAGGTCGTTGCCTCCCAGGCCGTACAGCGCATTCTGGCCGCCATTGCCCACCAGCCGGTTATCCGCCCCGTTGCCGGTACCATCGAGATCATCGGTACCGAGAAGCGTCAACCGCTCGACATGCTCGGGCAGAACATAGCTCACGCTGGCGAAGACCGTGTCGTTACCCTCGCCTGCGCTCTCCTGGACGATATCGAAGCCTGCCCCGGCCGAAAAGCTGCCAACCCAGTATCTGTCATTTCCGGTGCCCCCGAACATCGTGTCCGCGCCGCCGCCTCCGCGCAGCTTGTCGTTGCCGCCGAGACCGTACATCAGGTCGGCTTCGTCGGTGCCCCACAGCGAATTGTTCGTCTCGTCGCCTTCGATCGTCGCCATCTGCTACTCCCTTTACAAGATATCACGGCTCTATAGCCCCATATGTTTCAGAAGCTTAAACATGTCACGTCGGCGCGTCCCCGATCCCTGGAGCTGCCGCCGCCCGAGCCACAAGCCCGCCCGATGGTCAGCGACGCGCCGCCCAGGGCGATCGGATCGGGCCGGTCGGCATAGAAGACGATGCCGGTCACAAGCGCGAAGTGCCCCGCCGAAACCGCGGTGCCCGGCCATTCGCCGGCAATCGACTTGATCACCCCGTCGCCGAGCGACAAAGCGCGAACCCGGCCAGTGCGAGCGGCAAACCCGCCGCCGGATCATCCCGCTTTTCCGCGGTGTTGCGCGAATTTCCCTTTTGCTGCGGCGGCATGGCCTCGCTTTGCCGCCCATTAGTCAATTGTCAAAGTTTTCAAACTATTCACCATGCCTTGAAACGCGATCCGGCAGGGCCGGGCCAGTTGAGGTGGGGACAGCGATGAGCGCTTTCGGACGAAAAAGCGGACCGGGGCAGAAGCCCGCCTTCGGCGTGGCGCGCCCGATGAAGGGCGGCGAAGCGCCCAGGCCGGCCGAGGACGACCCCGAAGAATCCAGGGGCGGAGAACAATTCCCGCCGATCGAATCGCTCGACATGGAAGGCGAAGAGGGCGGCGCTCTGCCGATCCCGGTCGGCGACGCGATGTCGAAACTCAATGACCGGTCGAACGCGATCAATGAAGGCCCGATCGAGGCCGAAGGCTTCGAAGCCTCTGTCCACAAGATCAAGGAGCAGGTGCTCCCCCGGCTGCTCGAGCGCGTCGATCCCGAAGCCGCTTCGACCCTTACCAAGGACGAGCTGGCCGAGGAATTCCGCCCGATCATTTCCGAGGTGCTCGCCGAGCTCAGGATCACCCTCAACCGCCGCCAACAGTTCGCGCTCGAAAAGGTGCTCGTCGACGAGCTGCTCGGCCTCGGGCCGCTCGAAGAGCTGCTCTCCGATCCGGACATCAACGACATCATGGTCAACGGCCCCGACCAGACCTATGTCGAGCGCAAGGGCAAGCTCGAGCTTTCGGGCGTCAAGTTTCGCGACGAGGACCATCTGCTGCAGATCGCCCAGCGCATCTGCAACTCGGTCGGTCGCCGCGTCGACCAGACGACGCCGCTCGCCGACGCCCGCCTCGCCGACGGCAGCCGTGTCAACGTCATCGTCCCGCCGCTGTCCTTGCGCGGCACCGCCATCTCGATCCGCAAATTCTCCGATCAGCCGATCACCATCGACATGATGAAGGAATGGGATTCGATGTCGGACAAGATGGCGACCTTCCTCAAGGTCGCCGGCGCCAGCCGCTTCAACATCGTCATTTCGGGCGGCACCGGTTCGGGCAAGACGACGATGCTCAACGCGCTCTCGAAGATGATCGATCCGGGCGAGCGCGTGCTGACGATCGAGGACGCTGCCGAGCTCCGGCTGCAGCAGCCGCACTGGCTGCCGCTCGAAACCCGGCCGGCAAACCTCGAAGGTAAGGGCGAGATCACCATCGCCGATCTGGTTAAGAACGCGCTGCGCATGCGCCCCGACCGCATCATCCTCGGCGAGATTCGCGGCAAGGAGTGTTTCGATCTGCTCGCCGCGATGAATACCGGTCATGACGGATCGATGTGCACGCTCCACTCCAACAGCCCGCGCGAATGCCTGGGCCGCATGGAGAATATGGTGATGATGGGCGACATCAAGATCCCCAAGGAGGCGATCTCGAAGCAGATTGCCGATTCGGTCGATCTGATCGTCCAGGTCAAGCGCCTGCGCGACGGTTCGCGCCGCGCCACCAACATCACCGAGGTGATCGGCATGGAGGGCGACGTCATCGTCACCCAGGAATTGTTCAAATTCGAATATCGCGGCGAGGACGACAACGGCAAGATCGTCGGCGAGTATGTGTCG
>JAIVHR010000160.1 GCA_020200935.1 Sphingomonadales bacterium | reverse complement strand
CGAGCTGCTCGCGGCTTTCGGCCAGGGCTTCCTCGCGGCTGTCGCCGAAGCCGAAGCCGAGCAGCTGAAGCACGCGGCCGTTGAGGCCCTGCGCGGCGCGCACCACGACATAATGGCCGACGCCCTCATAATCGCGGCAGCGAATCCGCTGGTTCGACTCATATTGCGAGCGGAAGCGGTTCTCGGCCTCCTGCCTCAGCGCCCGGCCGGTGACCGTGGCACTGGTCGACTGGGCGATCGTATAGGCGTTGAAATCGGTGAGGCCGTCGCGGCCCTCGTTGGAGCCCATGCAAACGGCGATGCCGCCCGCGCTGGCGGGTGCGGCGGCGAGAACGGCGAAGCCGGCGGCGATCAAATATTTCTTCATGTCAGTCTCGTCCCAACTCTTTGAACAGGAATTGAGACTGTAAACGAATTCCGGACGCTTTTCCATAAGCTAGTTGGGAAGCGCGCTTTCGGGCACCTTCTCGACCCAATCGGGGTAGAATTGCGGGGCCCGGCTCGACCAGCCCGGCGCCGTGGCGGCGGCTTCGGAGATCGATTGCAACAGCTCCTTGCGCCGGTCCGGATGGATATGCGGCAGGGCGGCGGCGGCGCAGAAGGCGCCGGGCAGCCAGGGCCGGATGAAAGGTCCCAGCAGCCGCTCGTAAAGGAACCGATAGGCGGCGAAATGCGGCAACCGGTCCTGGCCGAGATCGAAGGCCGAGACGGTGATCAGCGGCCCGAAAAAGGGTTCGACCGAATCGAGCCCGCTATCGTCGGGGATATAGGCGCGGATTTCCTCGAGCCGGGCGTAAATGCGCTGTTGCGCCTTGATGCTGGCGGCCTCGACGACGTCGCGCGACCAGCGGCGGATCGCGTCGCGGCGTTCGAGCCCGACATCGAGCGAGCGGCGGACATAGCGTTGGGTGGCCGGAGCGAAGGTGGCGAATTCCTTCATCTCGGTCAGGGCCATCGTGCCGTCGCTGGTCTTTGCGGACTTGCTCATCGCGAACCCCCCGGTTCGTTGTTGATCGTCCGCCCATTGTGGCGAGACCCGGTTTACATACCGTTAACCACGCTGAGCAGGCCGATTCTGCACCACCAATGTTGCGGCGCATCAAGCTGAAAGGATGTTTTGATGTGGATAAGGGCCAGGTGTTGAAGGATTGCATCACCCGGAAATTCGTGTCCCCTGAGCGGGCGGCATCAGTCCTTGTCGTCCGGTTCTCTCTCGTCGGGCCCTTTCTCCTCGGGAGCGCCCGAGGACGGGACCGGCTGGGTGTGGCCGGGCTGGGTATTGGCCGGCGGATCGGAGGCCGGGAAGGTTTCCTCGAGGCCTTCCTCGAGTTCCTCATCCTCGCGTTTCCTGTCCTTTTCGGTCTGCGCGGCCTTCTCCCTTTCGGGCTCCTTTTCGGGGGGCTTCGCCCGCCGCTGGTAACGCCGACTGCAGGTGCCGTCGACCAACCGTCATGGCGGTTCGACTGGATGCCCGGCGATTGGCAGACGAACGGGAATGTTTCAGCTAGAAGGCGGCCCATGGACGGATATACGACTGATTCCCGGCGGCCGGCATCGATCGGATCGCGGCTCGGACTGATCTCGATCGCCGGATTGTGGGGATTTTACTTCCTCGTCATCACGCTGCGCTCGGTGGTCATGTTCGACGAGCAGACGGTGCTGCTGATCTATCGCATCATCGTCACCGCCTTCGCGATCGGCGCGACCTATCTGTTGTTCCTGTTCCTCGAACGCTTCGCGGCGCTGGCGCTCAGATGGCGCATCCCGATCGCTTTCGCCGCCGCCTTGCCGGTCGCCGCGGCGATCGCCGGCTTCAATTTCTACATCATCGACGTCGTCGATCCGATGAATCTGTTCGATTCGGCCGAGATGGCGGCGATGCGCGAGGAACAGGCGGAGTCGATCGCGCGCGATCCCTGGATCATGTATAAATGGTTCGCCGAATCCGTGATGAGCCGCTATTTCGTCGTCATCGCCTGGTCGCTGCTCTATATGGCGCTGGGCTATGCGCAGATCGTCCGCGGCGCCGAACGCCGCGCCGCGATCTTCGCCCAGGAAGCCCAGACCGCCCAGCTCCGCGCGCTGCGTTACCAGGTCAATCCGCATTTCCTGTTCAACACGCTCAACGTGCTCTCCTCGCTGGTCATGCGCGACCGGCGCGAGGAAGCCGAGAAGATGATCATCAACCTCTCGACCTTCTTCCGCACGAGTCTCACCGCCGAGCCGACCGACGATGTGACGCTGGCCGAGGAGATCCACCTGCAGGAGCTCTATCTCGACATCGAGATGGTGCGTTTCCCCGAACGGCTGAAGATCGACATCCAGGTGCCCAGGCCGCTCGCATCGGCCTGCGTGCCGGCGATGCTGCTCCAGCCGCTGGTCGAGAATTCGATCAAATACGGGGTCAGCCGGGTGCGGCGGCCGGTCACCGTCTCGATCCATGCCGAAGAGCAGGACGGCAAGCTCGTGCTGCGCGTCTTCGACGATGGCGAGCCGCTGGCCTGGGACGCGCCGGGCGGCACCGGCGTCGGCCTCGTCAATGTCCGCGAGCGGCTCGAGGCGCGCTATGGCGACGAGAGCAGCGTCACCTGGGGCCCGCGCGATGAAGGCGGCTTCGCGGTCGAATTGGTGCTGCCGATCAACCGCGAAAGCTGCTAGGAAAATCCCGATGAAACCGTTGCGTACCCTGTTGGTCGACGACGAGCCTTTGGCCATCGAGCGGATGCAGATCCTCTGTTCGCGGATCGCCGATGTCGATCTGATCGGCACCGCGCAGGACGGCGAGGCGGCGCTCAGGATGGTCGAGGCGCTGCAGCCCGAATTGCTGCTGCTCGATATCGCGATGCCGGGGATGGACGGCATCGAGGTCGCGCGCGCGCTCGAACAGGCGACGCTCAAGCCGGCGATCATCTTCGTCACCGCCTTCGATCAGTTCGCGGTCGAGGCCTTCGACGTCGCCGCGGTCGATTATCTCCTGAAGCCGGTCGCCCAGGACCGGCTCGAAAAGGCGTTGGCGCGAGTCGCCCAACAGGTGCGCGAGCCGGCCGAGCCCGGCGAGGCGAAGGAAGACTCGCCCTGGACCGAGGAATTCTGGGTGCCGCACCGCTCCGAGGTCGTGCGCATCGGCTCGGACGATATCGACCGGATCGAGGCCGAGCGCGATTATATGCGGCTCCATGTCGGCCCGCGCAGCTATCTGCTTCACCAGACGATCACCAGGCTCGAGGAACGGCTCGATCCGGAAAAATTCATCCGCGTCCACCGTTCCTCGATCCTCAACCGGGCGCTGATCGCCAAGCTGCGCCATGACGGCCAGGGCGGCTGGTTCGCCGAGATGGCCGACGGCACCGAGATCCGCATCGGCCGCACCTATCTCAAGAAGGTCAAGAAGATCGCCGGGCGGTAGCGACGCGTTTCCAAGTTCCGTCATTGCGAGGAGCCGGAGGCGACGCGGCAATCCAGTTCAGACGGTGCCGCTTGCACGACCGACTGGCCTGGATTGGTTGACCTTCGGTCAGCTTCGCTCCCGTCGCTGCGCTCCTCGCAATGACGGCGGGAGAGAGCCGGGGCCTACAGCAGACACGCAAACACCCCCGGACCATGGGCAGGCCGGGGGCGTCGCGTCGGCCCTTCGGGGGCAAGGGGAGCAGGGCCGGAAGTCGGTCAGTCGGCGCCGACCTGGACCGCGCCGCCGCGCGACAGCGCGGAGAGCTGCGCCATGCCGTCGGAAACCGCGGCATCGCGGCAGGCCTGGAAGGCGCGGTTGGCCTTGATCTCGCGGGTGGCGTCGCCGCAGACATCGCGGCCGGCGCTGGCGATCCGGCCGGCCAGCGCATCGCGGCCGGCTTGCGATCGGAGGTTATAGGGGGCGGTGTCGATCTCGACCTGGCTGGCCTCGGCCAGCGCGGGGGAGGTGGTGAGGGTGGTCGCCGAGACAGCCATCACGGCCGCCGCGCATGCGAAAACGAGCTTCTTCATTGTCGGTCTCCTGAACCTTGGCCGCCGGCCGATTGCACCGGAGGCTAGTTTCGGCATCCCGGCCCCTTCTTTTGCTGGGGTCCGTCGCCGATCATGTGGGTAGCGCAACGATCGAGCCCCGTCGCGCGCCGGTCGACGATCGCACCGCGCTTTTAGGCCAATCGACGAACGACAGTCCGGCGTCGATCAAGCCGCGGCTTCGGCGATCAGCTGGAACGACGCCGGCAGGCCCCTTGCCTCGACACGAGACCGGCCTATGGAGGCCGTCTTGTCGGAAGAGTCGGAAGCCGATCTCCGATTTGCCTTGTGTGGGAGAAAACGATGCGGCCGCTAGTGCATGTCGGTATGGCCAAGGCGGCCAGCACCTATCTGCAGCGCGAATTCTTTTCGCGGCTCGACGGCCTTGCCTATCTCGGCAAGAATTCCGGAGACGACGCACTCGCAGCGGCGGGCCACCGGATCACGCGGGCATCGTCGCTGGTGTGGTCGGAGGAGGACGCGCGATCCGCGTTCCAGGCGGCAATCGAGCAGGCCGAGGCCGACAACACGCGTCCGATCTTTTCCGACGAGGATCTCAGCGTCTTCAAGTTTCTCGATCCGAAGATGTCGTGCGATCGCCTGCGCGCCGTTCTGGGCCCCTATGACATCCTTTTTGTCGTTCGCCATCCGATCAGTTGGCTGAGGAGCCAGTATCTTTTCCGGTTGACGCGACTGATACCCTCGACGCTCTTCGGCTACGACGAGTGGTTCGGGCAATCGCGATTGCGCCCGCATGTCGGCAGCGACACTGCGGAGATGAATTTTGCCGCTCTGATCGACGTTTACAGTCAAAGCTGTGGCGGCACCGTGAACATCGTTCCGTTCGAACTGTTCAAGCTCGATCGAGAGGCATTGGCGGATATTCTCGCCGGAGTGACCGGCTGCGATCCTTCCGCCGTGCGGCGGCAGCTCGAAATCCCGCGCGACAAGCAACAGCACAAACGCAGCATCACCGCTACCGAGGTGGAGCTCTATCAAACGGCGAAATGGCTGATATTGCAGCGCCCGACAGAATTTCGCGAGGCGATCGAGACGGTGTGTCGCGACAACCAGCTCACCATTCCCGATGAGGTTCGGGAAAAGGCCGAGGGCTTGCTCTCGCGCAAGGAGTTTCGGCCGGAGAAATGGCGACCATTCTATACCCGTCTGCGGCGGGCGCAGGACGGCAAGTTCGAAGACGGGGCGCCGGCGGAAATCGACTTGAATGACCGCAATCGCCAATTGGTCGCCAACAAGCTCGAACAGCAATTGCGCAAGCTGGGCTATGCGCCAGGGGATTCGCTGTTCGGCACCGACGTCGTCTATTCCGCCGACGGTGCCTGTCTGAATCGGGCGGTGGCCGATGCGCCTCAGGGGCGGTAGCCGAGGAAGGCGAAATTCTCCTCACCCAGGATTTCGGTGACATAAGCCCGGTCCTCACCGGATAGCTGCTCTTGCACCTTTTCCAGATCGTATTTCTTGCGATAGTCGGCGAGCTTGGCGGCCGAACCCTTGGGGTCGGCGTCTACCGGGGCGAAGGCGTCATCCCGCGACCAGAGCCGATCGGCCATTTTTCCCATGAAGCCGTCCCAATCGGTGAGAAAATCTTCATAGCGAAGAAACAGGGTTTCGACGGGCAATTCGCTCAAGCGGCGATAGGCGGCGATCTTGGATCGAAACATGTGGACGGGGGAGGGCGCATGGTCGCCCTCGAGCTCGTCCGATCGGCTGATCGGAAATTCCGTCCGCAGAAAATCGGAGATGCTCTCCGGCGGCGGGACGAAGCTGTAGGGCCGACGGTGGAGAGACCGGAGCCAGAAATAGGGATGTTTGGTAATGACGAGAAAGAGAGTCTGATCGCGATGCGCAGCCTTGGCGATCGCATCGATCGGTGGCGCGGAATGCTTCCAGCCGAAATCGGAATCGCGGATGCGGGCCATTTCGATGTCGTGAAGATGCGTTCTCAATGCGCGCCGTTCCTTCGACGGCACGGAAGGGGCCATCAGACGTCCCAACTGAAACAGCGCCCCTCCTTCCCCGCGCAAGAGACCGACGGTGAAATTGTGACGAATCGTCTGGGCGATGATATTCGTCCCGGTGTTCCTCTCGCCGAAGATCTTCACGTAGAGAAATGGCAGCTGCATCCTGTCGATCCTGCTGGGGTGGGGGCCGGCCCGGTTGCGCCGAACCGGCTGCTCTTGCCGATTGCGTTGCTCGCTTACTGTAACCGGCCGATCGTCGCCACCCCTCCCGTCCGGCGGTAGGCACCGCCCGGCGGCGCTTTCAATTGCCAGGCCAACCCGGCATCTGTATCGCACCGTCTGCTCCGCACGGACCAGGGAGCGCGGAAGGAAAATTGTCTGGAATGACGGTATACAGAGAACTTGCAGCAATCGACGATGTGGTCGAGGACGAGTATCGCGAATATCTTGCAAGCAGGAAAGCGAAATTCGAACGGTCGCGGGAACTGGACTTTGCCTACAGCCGGAAGAACATCAAGGATCTGGCGGACGTCATTGCAGACCGCGTCGAGCGGCAAGAACCCTATTGCCTGATCCGGCTTGGCGACGGCGAAGGCGGGTGTCTCAACGAGACGGCGGATCAATTTCCCAATCTCCATCGCGTGGCCCTGGTGCGCACATTGAGCATGCATTTCGGCCCCCAGCCCTATAGCGAGGAAGATCTCGAATTCTGGCACCGCTCGCTTTCGCAAGCCGTCGCCGCCGCGGATTTGATTTCCTGTCCGAAGGTTTCGATGTGCCTCAAGGTCGCCGAGGAAACGCCCCATCACCTTCGCGGGACGGTCGGCGTGGTGGCTGCAGGTGAATATATACTCGACCATCAGGCCGAGCTGAAGGCGGAGCTGTTCGCGACGTGGCATGTCCATCGGGCGCTGCTGCCCTATTATGAGCGCTTCGCGCGCGGCCGGCATGTCCGTCTCATAACCTGCTATGATGACCAGTTCGGCGAACGGCTGGCGCGAAAATTCGCATGCGACTCGGTCCGGCTGATCAACATACCGGGTCAGGCGGCAAACGATGGTCGGCCGGTCAGCCCGCTTTATCCCGACCATATGGATCGCGTGCTCGGCGAGCTCGACGAGTTCGCCGAAACCGGCCAGGTGTGGTTCATCGCCGCCGGGCCGGCTGGCAAGGAATTCTGCCAGCGCGCCGCTGCCAGGGGCTGCGTGGCGCTGGATGTCGGAAGCATGATGGATGTCTGGTGGGGGCGGGGTGTCCGCGGGTACCAGGGCGACGATTTCGTCGAGGAACACAAGCTGTAGGTAGCGTCCCGGTTTGAAATTTGCCGCGCTCGGCCAGCCTAGTCGAACATGGGGTGATTGTGGCGCAGGAACAGTAAATCATAGCAGCGCGGGAAGGCCTGCGTCTGATTGAGGATATTGAAGAATTCGAGCCCGCGTTCGCGCATCGCGATAATCAGGTCGCTGAACCGGTAACCGCCGACGAAACGCCGCCTGATGCTGGCCTCGCAGATCGCGAAAGTTACGCGGTCCGAATGGCGAACCAGACCCTTGATCACCTCTTCTTCGAAACCCTCCGTGTCTATCTTAAGCCCGATCGTGCCCTCGGGAGCGTGTTCGTCGATGACCGTATCGAGCGTCACGACCTCGACTTCATATTGATTCCGGAGCTTGCCCTCGGCGAGCGGGGTGCGTTGCTGGAGCCCCGTCTTGGGTCCCATCTCATCGAGGGTCAGCATGCCGGGCTCCGCGCCCAACGCCCGGTTTACATAAGTATACCGGGCGGGCTTGATTTTCAGCCGGTCCGGAGCATTCCTGATGGGGTCCACGAGCACAAAATGGCTCTGTTCGAAGGCGGCATAGAGTTCGGGCGTGCCTTTGAAGACGCCGATATCGAAGACCGTATCGACCCCTTTGAGCTGTTGGAGTTTCGACAGGCCCCACAACGGGGTGCGCTGCCCAAGCCGCAGATGTTCGGGGACATCGTCTCCGAGTTGTTCGGCCCTGCCCATGATGATGCCTTTCCGTTCGCCGGAATGCCGTTCGCTACCGGACTAATAGTGGATGATCCGGCCGCGTCGAGGCCCCTCCGGATATTCCGGAAGCAACTGGTCCGCTTCTCGATCAGCCTGACGGGCTCGGTCAGTCATCGCTCGCTTGCCTTCGAGGTAACGTGGGACCCCGCCCTCCGGCGGTCAGACTGCCGACAAGCTCGGCGCGCCGCGCTCGGGGAACAACGAAAGGCAGCGATAGCCGTAGCGCCGGTGATCGCGGTAGCGCGCCTCTGGATGGTGCGCCTTCAGATGCGCGCGGATCGCTTCGATATAGCGCTCATGGAAGGACAGATTGCAGAGGAACAGCTTGTTCGAGGTATAGACCAGCGGCACGAAGCGCGGCGCCTGATTGTGATAGAGCTTGGCGACGCCTTCCTGCACGCCGGGCCAGTTGGCGTTGTAATAATCGTCGACGAAGATGATGCCGTCGCGCCGTGTGACCTCGAGCGCGAAACCAAGGTCGTTCATCGTGTGTTCGACGGTATGGCAGCCATCGACGCTGAACAGCGAGAAGCCGCCGCCGGTGCGCTTTCTCAGCTCGCTGGCGTCGTCGGCGGTGAGCCCCATCGAATCGGCGGCGCGCATATCGACCGCCGAGCGGGGGATTCCGCATTTTTCGAGGTTGGCGCCGAAGATCTCCTGATTGCCCTTGCCGGCGCCGTCGAGGTTGAATTCCTGCATGTCGAAGACGTCGATGGCGGTGTTGCCTTCGCTTGCACCCATCGTGTGGACGAGGCCGATGAAGAACTTGCCGTGGAACACGCCGATCTCGCCGATCGGCCCGGGATCGCCGTTCGCCTTGATCGCATCGGCGAGCGGCTCGATCGCCAGCCAGAGATGCTGAATACACCAGCCTTCGACTTCGGCGAAAGGTCCGCCCAGATAGCTGCGCAGCTGTTCGTAGCTCATGAAACGCGTCTCGCTTTCGTTCGGTCCTTGTGTCTCACATGCGGGCGGTATTCGAACCAGTTTTCCTTCTCTTCGAGAACATGGCTTAGGCGGTTGCGCATATTTGCCAGGCGGCTTCCCGAATAGACCCGGTGGAGATCCGCATCGATCGTGTCGAGGACGGGCACGACCGGCTCCTGCGCATAGCTCTGGAGTTCGAGCTCGCCGATCCTCTTCGCGACGATAGCGTTATAGGGGGCCGAAGCGCGAATCTGCGTGGCCTGTTCGTCGGAAATGTAGAAGGCGCGGCGGAAGGGCGCATGGTCGATCGCCAATTGCTCGGCCTCGCGATAGGGGATCGGCTCGATCCCGTACCGATTCTCGATGAGCCGGAAAAAGAGCAGGTTACCGCCGATCGAATGGTTGACGATCCGACCGCCTTCGGCTTCGCGCTCCATACCGAGCAGATCGAGAAAATCGGCGACGACGTCACCATCCTTGAGCCGCCCGCGATCGAAGGGGCGGGTAACCAGGTCGCCGATCGCCGACCATTCTTCAAGGAAATCGCCGATCCGGAAATCGCGGCGGCAATATCTGGCAAAGGTCAGGAAGCGCTGCTGATTCTGCGTCATCTGCCGATAGCTGGAGACCAGATAGGACAGATATTCGCGCAGATAGCAGATGATGCTCACATCGAATTGTGCAAATCCGTCGAAAAACCGGTCGAGCAGCGCGAAATCGCGGATGTTCTGAAAGCCCTCGCTCGACAGAACAACCAGATCGTGGCCGGCAATCTCCTCATAGAACTCGGCGCGAATCCGATCGAAGGTTTCGGGATCGTGCGAGGGGAGATGGCATTGCACGGCGAGTTGGTGGTGGGCCGGAAACAATGTGCCGGTTTCGCGCCTTCGGCCGGCGCGAGGATAGATCGCGCCGTGCCGCGCGAATTGTTCGTCCGCGGTGCAACAGTAATTCTGAATCGCGCTGGTGCCGGTCTTGTGGCGGCCGATGTGAAGTAGGAGACGCTGGGACATTCGCAGGCGCTTTAGCCCCTGAGAGAATTTCTGCAAGAATGAAGGGGTTCGCCAAGCGGAACAAACGCGCCGCGGCCGGCAAAGGTTGGCGCCGGAAATCGCGCCCGGGATTCTTCGATGTTCAAATGTCTCACCCGAAGGTCGCCCTCTGCCGGCGTATGGCGGTTCTCGGCGGCCTTTCGCGTGTCACGCCCGGTAGAAGGGCCGGTCGCCCTTGATCGTCGCGCGTTCCATGGCGCGGCGGGCGGGGAAATAATCGGACGCGGCGAAATGCTGGACCGCGCGATTGTCCCAGAAGGCGATCGATCCGGGCGCCCAGCGGAAACGGCACTGGATTTCCGGGTTCGATGCCTGGGCGTAGAGATGGCGCAGCAGATCGGCGCTCTCCTGCTCGCTCAGTCCCTTGATGTGGCTGGTGAAGGCGACGTTGACATAGAGCGTCGGCAGCCCGGTCTCGGGATGGGTGCGGACGACCGGATGCTCGACCGGCGGATATTTGTCGTGCAGCTCTTGCGGTTGCTTGCCGAGCCGGCGGGCGAAGACGCGGGCGATGTCGTGGACCGCAATCATCCCCGAAACGAAGCGCCGCATCTCGTCCGACAGTCCCCGATAGGCGGCGTGCATGCAGGCGAAGAGCGTGTCGCCGCCGACCGCGGGCAGCTCGATCGCGCGCAGGATCGAACCCATCGAGGGCTCTTCGCGCCAGGTGACGTCCGAATGCCAGGCATTTTCCTGGCCGCGGCTGTTTTCGTCATAGGCGATGCGCAGGATTTCCGGATGCTGCTGGTCCTTGGGCGTTGCCGGATGGATCTCGAGTTCGCCGAAATGCTGCGCGAATTCGAGATGCTGCTCGCGGGTGATGTCCTGATCGCGAAAGAAGATCACCTTGTGGGTCAGCAGCGCCTCGCGGATCGCCGGGATCGCCGCGCCGATATCGGGCGAACCGAGATCGACGCCGAGCAATTCGGCGCCGATCGCCGGCGTCATCGGGCGGATTTCGAAGGGCGCGTCCGCGCTGCGCGCGACGCTGCGTTCGGCTGTGGCCATGGTGGTTCTCCCTGGCCGGAGAATGCCCTTTCCGGATCGTTCCGACAAGTCGGCGACCGGCAGAGAAGCAGCGCGGTATCAGGCAATCATCTCGATCGGTGAGAGGGCGTCGAATATCGGCTGGTGCGGCATCGCCGACAGCTTGCCAAGCGCGGCGGCCGAAACATCCTGATCGGCAAAGCGCAGCAGTTCGACATTCGTCAGCGTGTCCGCGCCGTCATCATTGTTCGATCCGCCGTCGACCAGAATGGCGTTGCCGACCTGGGTTATAACATATTCGTCGCGGTTGCCCGAGAAACGGACGATATCGTCACCGGCGCCGCCATCAATCGTGTCGTTGCCTTCATCTCCGCTCATGATGTCGTTGCCCGCATCTCCGAAAATCAGGTCATCGCCGGTGCCGCCGAAAACGTGGTCGTCTCCACCCCGGCCAAAAATCCGATCGCTGCCATCATCGCCGAAGATCGTGTCGTGACCTGTTTCACCATCGATCGTGTCGTTGCCGAATCCGCCATGCATGTCGTCATCACCGGCTCCAGCCATCAGGAGGTCATTCCCCTCTCCGCCACGAAGGACGTCATTTCCTTCATGTCCATACAACCCGTCGTGGCCCTCGCCGCCGTCGAGGGTGTCGGCGAAAATACCGCCGTTCATCGTATCGTCGCCGCCATATCCATAGCCTACCCGCGCACCGCGCAGTTCATCCCCCTGCTCGGTCAAATACACCGTGTCGCCACCGACAGAAACGCCGGCGCCGGTCACCCCTCGCGCATCGATAATCTTGTACTTCTTGGCAGTGACGAAAATCTCGAGCGGCACGACGCCATTGTCGATGAGGTAGGTGTGATAAGAGACCGAGGCACCCTCGCTTAGCCGTGTCTCCATGGTCACCAGCTTATCGGTACCGGATCGGGCGGCCGAACCCGAAAGAACGACCTTGAGGGTAAGTGCATTTACCGCCACGACCTCGGCAGTCAGATTTGACGAGTTGGCGTCGATAACCATATCCTGATCCGCGAAGCGCAGCGTTTCGACATTGCCGACAATGTCGGTGCCATCGGGCGAACCGGCGCGGTTGTCGACGATCAGATAGTTGCCCTCGACGATCGAAACATCATAGTCGCTCGCATTGCCGCCATAGACCGCGACATCATCGCTCGTCCCGCCGTCTATGGTATCATCGCCGGCGCCGCCGGAAATCACGTCCGACTGATGTCCGCCGTTCAATCTGTCATCGCCCTGGTCGCCATACAGCGTGTCATTGCCCATATCGCCGTCGAGGACGTCATTACCGCTTCCGCCGGAAAGCAGATCATCGTCCTGGTCGCCGAAAAGAGTGTCATCGCCCGCAGCGCCATTGATCGTGTCGTTTCCGGTTCCGCCATGCAGTTCGTCGTCAAGCAAGGAGCCGCCGGGATTGGCGGAGGGTCCGTCGCCGAAGATGAGGTCGTCGCCGGCATCGCCATAAAGCGAATCGCCGCCCAGATGGCCGTAAAGCGTATCATCTCCGCCGCCGCCATAGGCGAAATCCTGCCCGTCGGTGCCGACGAAGCGATCGCCTTGCTCGCTGAGATGCGCGACCGAAGCATCGCTTACCGAGACGCCGCCCCGCTTAACGCCCGTCGCATCGACGATGGTTAGCCCCGCGCCGTTATTCGCAACCTCGACGAAGATCGGAACGACGGTGTTGTCGCCGACCCAGGCCTGACCGGATGTCATGAGCGAGGAGAGATCGATCGTCACCAGATGATCGGAGCCTGGCTGGAGAGCGCGGCCCGAAACGGTCAATGTGTCTCCGTTGGCCTTGGCCTTAAGCTTCGAGGCTTCGGGTGGATCCAGCGAGATCCGGCCATCGGCAAATTTCAGTGTCTCGACATAGGCGAGGAAGTCCGTGCCGTCGGGCGATCCGCCGCGCAGATCGACGATGCGATAGTTATTGTCGACGATGCTGATCGAATAATCAGCGATATTGCCGTCATACAGCGCCAGATCGTCGCCGAAATAGCCGTCGAGCCGATCGTCGCCGCCGCCGCCCGAAAGCTTGTTGAAGCCGCTACCGCCCGAGAGAAAATCGTCGCCCGAGCCGCCGACGAGATTGTCATCGGACGCGCCGCCATACAGTTCGTCGTCGCCGCCATTGCCCTTCAGGAGATCCTGGTCATTCTGACCGGCCAGCGTATCGTTGCCCGATTTGCCGATCAGTCTGTCTCTCCCGTCGCCACCATGGAGAGCATCGTCGCCCGCGCGACCCTTGGCGACGTCGCGGCCGCCATTGCCGAAGAATATGTCATTCTCCTTGGTGAGGATGACGCGATTGTCGGCATCGCTGCCGATGACCGTCAGATCGAGTTTCTTGAGGCCGCGCGCATTGAGATTCGCGATCTCGCCATAGTCGCCGGTAATCGCGATATCGCCGAAGCCGGCCAGGTCGGGCAGCCCGAGGGTAATCTGGAAATCGAGGCCGGGGCCTTCCCTGTTCTTCCCCGACATATAGAGCCAGTCGCCGTCCCCATGCGCTTCAAACATCTGATTTTCCCGCCCAAAAGATTCCACCAGGATAGACACGCAAATCGACGCGCCGCCTAGTGCAGACGGGCAACTATCCGTGACAATTGACGATTGTCGGCGGTGGCTGGCGGCGGCGCCGTCTGAGGTGGCGGGCGATTGTCATGGCGGCGCGCGGCCTCGCGCGCGGCGATCCTGAACACCAGTCGCGACGCAATGGCCATCGCAAAGCGAATTGCCGGAAGGGGATCGATGCCCTAGCAACGGCGCGGTCCGAAAAGGGGGCATTCGTGATGAAAC
>JAIVHR010000067.1 GCA_020200935.1 Sphingomonadales bacterium | reverse complement strand
CCGATAATCACGATCGCGGCGAGCACCGCCGGCACCCCGGCAATGGGCCCGAGCGCCTCCCAGACCAGGATCGCACCCGCCGCCGCCAGCCCGATCACCAGCCATGCATGCGCCACCAGCCACACCCCCCGCCAGCGCGAAAGCGAAGTCAACGCCGCCCACTCCTCGCGCCCGAAGAGACTGCGCGGATCGGCAAGCCTTACCGCAGGCATGGCGGCGTGTGGGGTGCGGGGCGGGGCATGGGGGGAATATAGTGATGGGAGCGGGAGGCGGCAAATGGGGTAAGAGTCGCAATGCGACCTACCGCTGCTGTTCAACGAGTCTCCGCTCATCGTCGCTCAGCTCGAACAGGACGCACGTGACTTCGTGCAGCGTTGATTCTTCGCGTTCGATTTCGCCGCTGACTTCTTCCAGATCGGCGGCAAGCCTTTGCAACTGCTTCAACACGACAGATTCCGCCGCGACCGCGACCGACCGGAGCCGGTCGACAAGCCTCTTCGCATTTCCACGCGCGGCCGGTTCGAAGGTCAGTGCGACCATCCGCCATTGCAACGTCAGCAGCTCCGCCTGATCGTCATCGACATAGGCGCGCGCGACCGGTGCGCCATCTGCGAGGAAGGACAATTGCCCGTCGCGATAAGCGACATCGAAGGAGGAGCCGGGCCGGATGCGCTGCTCAATGGCGGCAAGGGCCGTCTCTTCCTGTCCTTCGCGGATTTCGTCTTCCGCCGCCTTGCGTTCGCGGGCGTCCAGGTCGTCGGGCAGTCCGGCACGGATCGTCTCCATCGACTGGATGTCGGACAGCAGCCACTCCAGCGGTTTGCCGACCTTGCCGCAATGCTCGAGGCGCTCGGCCAATGCCGAAAGGATGTCGCGGCGGCGGGTATGATTGGTCTGCAACGACTCCGCCAGAAGCGATAGCGCTTCCTTCCCCGTGCCGTCATTTGCTTTCGGCACGGGCAGCGGTGCGATGAATTGCCGGTTGGCTGAGAGATAATTGTTCTGGAACGGCTTCGAGAGCCAGTAGAACAGGCTGTTCCAGGTCGGGCAGTTGAGCAGCCCGGTCAGGTACCAGAGATCGTCGGCCTGCTGCGGCACCACGCCGCCGACATCAACATTGTCGCAGTAAAACCTTCCGTCGGGATCGGCGGCGGCGCGAAGGGCGGGTACAAGCCGCGGAACCAGGACCTTGGCCTGCTCCTGTTTATCGATATTCTGATTGCGGCCAAACTGATACCATCCATCGCAATCGAACTTGCCGGATTCGCGCGCTCGCAGTTCTTGCTCCCAGCTCTTCAAGTATCTCCACGCCTTGGGAAAATTCGCCTGCATGTCTTTAGGAGTCCGCAGCCGGGCACCATCGCCGTCGAGCGCATAGGGGAACAGCAGCCAGGTATCGGTTTCGGGTTCGAGAAAGCGCTTCGCTTCGGCTCCCGACACGAGCGGCCGCATGATCTCGTCCTCGATCTCGACCTCGGTTTCAGCCTTGTCCTTGCCCGTGCCGACAGTCTGAACGTATCGGCCATTCGCGATCCGCCGGAGGTGGTAGATATAGTCGGCGCTCGTCTGCACCCCTACATGAATGCCCTTGACCACATCTCCGCTGCCCAACGGCTTGGCCACCTTTCCAAGCCTATTTCTGAGATTGCGAATAGGTCCCGGGGCCAGCAACCATTCCCGCGTCGCCGGCAGTGAACCATAGCCAATACGGTTATCGGCATCGGACCAGTCCACCGCCGAGACATCGCCATCGGGCGCGAAACCGAGGCGCAGGTTCTCGTTACCGGCGGCGGTGAATATCTGCAGCGCCGTATAGGTCGTGACGTCTTCGAATACCTGGAATGCCCGCAGATCGAGCCATTTTTCGAGATGGCGACCTTCCTTGATGATGCTTCTCAGCCCGGCGCCATATTGCAGCGTGGGCCACAGGCTCGGCGCGATATACCCCATGCGGCCGCCGCGATTGAGCAGCGAGAGCCCCTTCTCGATGAAGGGCAGATACAGGTCGAAATTGCCGGTCGTGGTCGATCGATAGGGCGCGTTGCCGTTGCTTCCGGCGACCAGCCATTCGGCCATGTCGGGATGGACCTTTTTCAGATTCTGCAGCTTCACATAGGGCGGATTGCCGACAACCGCGTCGAAGCCGGGATCGTCGCCGTTGAAAATTTCGGGGAATGCCGATTCCCAGTTGAAATCGTTGATCCGCTCGCGCTCCTCGGCGTCGTAGAGCCCGCGCTTGTCGTAGAAGCGTTCGTCGACGAGGCTGTTGCCGCAGCGGATCGTGTGATCCAAACCCGAGAGCGGTTGTCGTGCCTTCGCCGTATGCAGCCAGAGCGACAGCTTCGTTATCTCGACCGAGGCCGGATTGATATCGACGCCATAGATGTTGGCATCAAGGATCATCTCGATAAGCTCGTATTCCTCCTTCCGATTCTTCAAACCGCCCGCTGCGATAGCGAGAGTCTGCGCAGCGTCGAATTCATCGAGCAGATATCGGAAAGCCGTGATCAGGAAGGCGCCGGAACCACAAGCCGGATCGACTACCCGGATTTTGGTGAGCCTGTCCCAATAGGATCGCGCAGCATCGGCCTTCGCCTCCTCGTCCTCGACCAGGCCGGCTTCCTTGCGCCATAGGGCAAAGAGCGGATCGAGCGTTTCGGTGACGATCTTCCGCACGACCCATTCGGGAGTGTAATAGACGCCGTCACTTTTTCGCTTCGAAAGCTTGGCGAGTGATTCCCGCCCTTCAGCTTCGGCCTCGAGCTTTTCAAGATCGACGATCGACTGTTCGAAGATGTGTCCGAGCGAATAGAGACCGATATTCTCTTTCGCATCACCTTCGGCGGCGAAGTTATAGGTCGCGGCAAGATAGAGAAGTGTCTTCTTGTGTTCGGCGATGGTCGCCTCGTTCGCGCCCTGCCCGCGCCGGCAGAAGAGATGATTGGGCAGTTCGAGGGCGCCGATTTCCGGGTCATGCTCGAATAGTCCGCCGTTGAAGCGGAAGAGATCGTTCCCTCCGAAACGCCCGCCTTCGTTCATCGAGCGAAACAGGCGCCTCATGACGTTCCAGACCGATGTATCGTTCGGCTCGAACGAGGTGCGCGCCGCCTCCTCCTTCAGCTCGGTCTGCAATCCGCTCGGCGGGAAAGCGACGCGTTCGCCCATATCCTCTGCGAACATGATGAAGATGAACCGGTCGAGTATCTTCTGGGCAAGGCGCAGAGCTTGCCCCCTGGTCATGTCATCCGGTTTCTGGGTGAGAATGACGTTGTAGAGCGCCAGGCGATAATCCGTGTATTCCTTGTAGAATTCCTTTTCGAGCGTGCGTTCAGCCTTGCCCTGTTTCTCGATCAGCCTTTCGAGCTGCGTCCGGCCTGCTGAGCTGAGCAACATGTCCGGCTGGAACAACCGCCAGAACAGGAAGCGATCGAATTGTGCTTCCTCGTCGGCGCCTAGGAGCGTGATCGTATTGAACAAGTCGCCGCCTGTGATCGAAAATCGCAGATAGCGCTCAGGGGCGCGATCGAACCAATAAAGCCGAAATTCCTCCATGTTCGTGACGATGGTGTAACGCGGAAGCACGGGCTCATTGCCGAACAGCCCGCGCCGGGCATATGCAAGATAATCGAGCGCCTGCTTGACCGGCGACCGCGTATTGCCCTTGCGAGGTTGTGGGTCGTCGAGGCTGGCGCCGGACTTGAAGCCCTTGAACTCGCAGACGACCTGCGGAATGTTCGGCTCGTTCTGTCCGAAGG
>JAIVHR010000066.1 GCA_020200935.1 Sphingomonadales bacterium | reverse complement strand
GGCAAATGGTTCGACGCGATCCAATATGGCGTCAACAAGGACGATCACCTGATCGATTTCGACGAGGTCGAGCGGCTGGCGAAAGAACACCAGCCCAAGCTCGTCATCGCCGGCGGATCGGCCTATCCGCGCCATATCGATTTTGCGCGGTTTCGCGCGATCTGCGACGAGGTCGGCGCGTATCTGATGGTCGACATGGCGCATTTCGCCGGGCTCGTCGCGGCGGGAGTCCACCCCTCGCCCTTCGGCCATGCGCATGTCGTGACGACGACGACGCACAAAACCTTGCGCGGCCCGCGCGGCGGCATGGTGCTGACCGACGACGAGACCATCGCCAAAAAGATCAACTCGGCGGTTTTCCCGGGGCTTCAGGGCGGACCGCTGATGCATGTCATCGCCGCCAAGGCGGTGGCGTTCGGCGAGGCGCTGCGCCCCGAATTCAAGAGCTACGCCGCAGCCGTCATCGAGAATGCCAAGGTGCTCGCGGGCCGTCTCCAGGAGCGCGGCGCCGATATCGTCGCCGGCGGCACCGACACGCATCTGGCGCTGGTCGATTTACGCCCGCTCGGCGTCACCGGCCGCGATGCCGACGAGGCACTCGAACGCGCCGGCATCACCTGCAACAAGAACGGCGTGCCGTTCGACCCGCTGCCGCCGGCCAAGACCAGCGGCATCCGCGTCGGATCGCCGGCTGGCACGACGCGCGGCTTCGGTCCGGCCGAATTCCGCGAGATCGCCGACATGGTCGCCGACGTGCTCGATGCGCTGCGCGAGCATGGCGAAGGCGGTGATCCTGCGGTCGAAGCCGACGTCCGCCAGCGGGTCGAGATGCTTTGCGACCGCTTTCCGATCTATACCGGCTAGCCAATGCGCTGCCCCTTCTGCGCCCATGACGACAGCCAGGTGAAGGACAGCCGTCCGACCGAGGACGGCGCGACGATCCGGCGGCGGCGTCAATGCGGGAGTTGCGGCGCGCGCTTCACGACCTTCGAGCGCGTTCAGCTGCGCGAGCTGACGGTGATCAAGAGCGAGGACCGCCGCCAGCCCTTCGATCGCGAGAAGCTGCGCACCTCGGTGTCGCTTGCCTGCCGCAAGCGCTCGATCGGCCCCGAACAGATCGACCAGCTCGTTTCGGGTATCCAGCGCCAGCTCGAAATCAGCGGCGAGACCGAGGTCAAGTCCAAACAGATCGGCGAGATGGTGATGGAGGGGCTGCAGCAGCTCGACAGCGTCGCCTATATCCGATTCGCCAGCGTCTATAAGGACTTCCGCGAAGCGAGGGATTTCGAGAAATTCGCGGGATCGGTTACGGATACCGAAACAGACGAATGATGATGCGCTGGCGTGTCTTCGGATAGAAATATCCGTTATTTGCTTGCAATAACAAGACAATCCGCCCTAACGAGCAGCAATGCTAAAAGGGCGACGCCCTGAATTGAAAGGACTGCAATGCAAAAACTGATATTGGCCGCCATAGGGCTGACAATCGCTGGCGGAGGAAGCGCATTCGCTCAGGAAGACACGACCCTTCAACCTTCATCGGAAGCGCAAGCCAATCCGGTCAATCATGTGGTTTGCCGCAGGGCGGCGGCGCCCACGGGAAGTCGTATCGGCGCCCGCAACATCTGCAGAACGCAGCATGAGTGGGATGTGATTAATCGGGAAGCGCGCAACTCGATCGAGGAAGCTCAGAATCGTAGCAAGCAATCATTTTCATCACAGTGAGCACTTCTCCACCTTCGAGCGCGTCCAGCAGCGCGGACT
This sequence comes from Sphingomonadales bacterium, assembly GCA_020200935.1. Lineage (GTDB taxonomy): Bacteria > Pseudomonadota > Alphaproteobacteria > Sphingomonadales > Sphingomonadaceae > Parasphingopyxis. The sequence continues at coordinate 1,997 of JAIVHR010000066.1, read as the reverse complement.
GACGGAGATAAATCGCGACGCCCGGGATTTCGAGAAATTCGCCGGGGGACCGTGACCGATCCGGGCGAAGAGGGCTGACAGCGAGGCGGTGGAGTTTGTGTCAGCCGGTAGAAAAGGATATGCTGTCCCGGTTTTTGGGGAGATGGGATATGCGACTAATCTTCGCCGCATGCGCGGTCTGCCTGGGCTCGGTCGGCAGCGCCAACGCAATGACGCAGGAGCGGCCGAGCGAGCAAGAGGCTGCTACAGAAGCGGACGAGATCATCGCCGCCAACCGTATCGTTTGCCGACGCTATCCGCCGCCGACCGGCAGCCGTATCGGGGCCCGCAATATCTGCTTGACGCAAAGTCAATGGGACAGATTGGGAGCCGAACAGCGCAATATGCTCGACGAGGCATTCAACCGCTCGAAGGTGGTTACCTTTTAGCGACGGATCGGCAACGGCGGATTTGAACTTTGCGAACCGCCGGCCGGCTATTAGCCTCGTTGAATGACCCACGCCAGCAAGCCCGTCATCGTCCTCGTCGAGCCGCAGCTGGGCGAGAATATCGGCAAGGTCGCCCGGGCGATGCTCAATTTCGGTCTCGAGGAACTGCGCCTCGTCGCGCCGCGCGACGGCTGGCCCAATCCGGCCGCCGTGCCGACCGCGGCGGGCGCGACGAGCGTACTCGACAAGGCCAAGATCTGCGAAAGCGTGTCCGAGGCAGTAGCCGATTGCGGCCATGTCTATGCGACGACCGTCAGGCCGCGAGGGATGCCGAAGCCGGTCCTGACGCCCGCCGCCGCCTGCGCCGAAATCGCCGAATCGGAGGCGCGTTCGGCGATACTCTTCGGCCCCGAACGCTCGGGCCTCGATGCGGAGGCTGTGGCGCTCGCCCGCGCGATCGTCACCGTCCCGGTCAATCCCGAATTTGGTTCGCTCAATCTCGCCCAGGCGGTCGTGTTGCTCGCCTATGAATATTCGAGGGCGGCGGCGATCGCGCATTCGCCCGAATCGCCGGCCATAGCTCCCGCGCCGCAGGCCGAGCTCGACGGACTGATTGCGCATCTTTTCGCCGCGCTCGACGGGACCGGCTATTTTTTTCCGCCCGACAGGACGCCGAGCACCAAGCGCACATTGCGATCGATCCTGACCAAACCGGGCTGGTCGTCGGCGGAAATTCAGGCTTTGCGCGGGGTGTTCGCGGCCTTGCGGAGGAAAGCATAGGCCCGAGAGGCCCGAGCAGCATTCATAGCCGCTTCATTCGGGTTATTTATTTTCGCCGACAGATGAAATAAGCTAACTCTTCAACCCAAGTGCAGGATCAAAAATATGACCGTCGTTCGAAAATCGCTTTTCCTCTCCTTCGCCGCCGGCCTGATGGTCGCGAGCCCCGCAACCGCGGCCCAGAACGCAACCGAAGGCGAGCAGGCTGAGGAAGGCAATGCCGTCAACGAAATCGTCTGCCGCCGCGTGGCGGCTCCCACGGGAACGCGAATCGGTCGCCGCCAAATCTGCAAGACGCAGCATCAATGGGATTTGATCGAGCAAGAGTCGCGCAACGTGATCGAGGATATCGGCAATCGGAGCCGCGTCGGCAACGAAGGCGGCGGCGGCTAAGAACCTATCCGACCGACTTTCGAATGATTGCGAGCGGCCGTCCTCCACCGAGGGCGGTCGCCGTGTTTTGGAACACGGCAAACGAAGACGCGGGCGCTTTCGGGACGCGCGCAGCCTGCCCACTCGCCGGACTCCCGCTTGACTTTCCCCGCCAGCGCCGCCACATGCGCGCCTTCGCAATTGGCCCCGCACCCCGGTGAAGTGGAGGCCGCGCCCGACAGCTTGGTCAGGCGGTGCGTTCCGGGACCCGACACAAAGCAAATTGGAGACGACGCATGTCGAAGCGCAAAAGCGCCAATACAAACTCGACCGCCGGATGGGCGAGAATATCTGGGGTCGACCCAAATCACCCGTCAACCGCCGCGAATACGGCCCCGGCCAGCACGGCCAGCGCCG
>JAIVHR010000233.1 GCA_020200935.1 Sphingomonadales bacterium | reverse complement strand
CGCCCGAGGCCGGCAGGACGCTCTGGATCGCCTTCCTTACCTAGGAATTCCTGCCGGTCGGTGGTGAAGCAGTGAAGGCTGGCGCTTGCGGTGAGGAAGGCCGTGCGGTTGGCAAAATCGGCGTTCCACGAACTCGCCGCAAGAATTGCCTGCGAGGTCACATCGAAATCGCAATGGACATGGCGACGCGAGACACTCGGCAGCGCTCCGAGCAGCCACTCGGCATAATAGGTTGCAGTCAGGCGTCGGTGTCGGCCGCTCCGATTGGTTACTCGTAGCCTGACAAGTTTGACCGGCGCGTCGGGCGGGACCAGCACGCGCAGTTCCTGCTCGAGTCCGCGCGAGCGCGTTAGCCAGTCGCTGTAACCGGCGCCGTGACGGACCTGGCGGGAAGCTTCGCCCCCGGCGGGCGAAGGCGTGACGGTCCAGACTGCTGCGGTTTGCTCGTCGCGTAGATAGAGAGTTTCGACGGGCCGGTCAGCGATGGGATCGTTGGTCCAAGGGGTAAGGCGGTTTTCGCCGCTATTGACCGACCAGCTAAAGCCGCCGCCCGCTTCAGTGACAAGACAGCCGAATCCGTCGTTCGCGAGAATATTGGCCCAGGGCGCAGGCGTCGTCTGGGCGGGTTCGAGATGGATCAGATATTCCCTGCCATCGGCGGTGAAGCCACCGATACCATTGTCGAACAGAAGGTCGGTCGGCCGCTCAAGCAGCTCCGCCTCGAGACTGTCGCCACGCGAAGCGATAAAGGACGGCAGTTCGGGCTCCGACCGGCGTGCTCCAGCCAACTGTTCGGCAAGCGATCCCTGAGTCTCGTCGAGCACAACCCAGGCTATCGCTTCGAGCAGTCGCGCCTGATCGAGGCCGATCTGGTCGGAAAACAGCAGATGGATACCGCCCTTGCGGCCGAGCATCTCGCTTGCGCCGAGATCGCGAAGCAGCTCGACGATTTCGTCGCGTAGCGGCTCGACATAAGCCGATCCACCGGTCTGCAAAACCACGAGATCGCTCTCGAGTCCCCGACGCCGCCAGAGCTGATGTGCGCCCACTAGGGTTTCGACCAAGGAGGTGCCGGAGCCGTCAGCACGGATCAGCAGGATCGGCAGATCGCCGGAGATCGCCAGTGCCCAAAGCGCCGGCTGTCCGAGCCTGTTGGCATGGATTGAGGCCGCCGCCCCTCGCAACCCTCCGTGAGGGTGCACCAACAGCGCGCCCAACGATTGAAGTAGGGGAAGACTCTCGGATCCGACTCGCAACCGCTCGAGAGTTCGTGCGGCATCGGCGGCGGCTGCATCGAGCAGCCATTCGACCGAGGACAGCGTCGCATGCCTTTCGGCGATATCGATCGCCCTCTCGCGGGTTGCAGCGGCAACAGTGAGGATGCACACTTCGCGCCGCTCGCCCGGACGAAGTGCGAGCCGCAACTGGATCGTGAGGCGGCGTATCTCCAGATCGTCGTCGGCACCGACACCGATTTCTAGCCGCAGGTCGATATCTTGGTCGCGCCGGTGAAATTCGGCGACGTGGGGGTGAAACACGGCGCTATACTGCTCGCCTGGAGCTCCCGTCGGCTGCCTCGTCGCCGACCAGAGAGCGCCGCTTTCCTCGTCTCGCAGATAGAGCCAGAGCCCGTCGGCATCGCGTGTCGCATCCGGAACGAAGCGGGTCAGTGCCTGGCCGTGCCATCGCAGGCCGCCGCCGCCGGACTCCGATACCCAGCTTGCCAACCGGCCGTTTCCGAGGAGGTGGACTTCTGGAAACGGTGATCGGGCAGGCTCCCAGCTGGCTGGAAGAGGCAATCGCGCCGCAGGTTGATCGGGATGATCGATCACCTCGATGCGCTCGATCTCGGAAGAGATCTCGCGCGGCACACGCTCGCTGAGCAACAGCGAAATCAATCGAACCTGCGGATTACGACCAAAGCGCTCGACGAGCCGGTCGCCGAGAAGCGCATTGCCGATCGCGCACAGAATCATCCCCTGATGATGGGCCATAAAGGCGTTGACCGGCGCAAAGGGCATATCGGGCATGCGGCGATCGCGCGTGAAGTCCACGGCTTCCCAGAGGCCGAAGCGACCGCCTGCCCCGAGCTCGGCGATACGCCGCAGATTGGCTGCCGCCGCGCCCGGCGCGACGGCGAGCGCAAGCGCGGAGGCATAGGGCGCGACGACCATGTCGCGTGCCAGCCCGCGCCGCAGCCCGAGACCGGGCACGCCAAAGGCCTGATAGCGGAAGCGATGCTCGGGATCGCGCGCGGCGTAGGCCGATTCGGAGATGCCCCAAGGAACCCTGCTCTCCTCGCCATAGCGCCTCTGGATTTCGACGGCGACCCGCTCGCTTTCGCCGAGCAGCGTCTCGGCTTCACTGCGCAGCAGCAGCCGCGGCATCAGATACTCGAACATCGAGCCATTCCACGAGATCAGCGAAAGCCCGCCCGGGGCCCGGGTCACCGGCCGCTCGAGATGGAACCAGTGCTCGGTCGGCACGTCGCCCTTGGCGATCGCGAAATAGCTGGCGAGCCGTGCTTCCGAGGCGAGCAAATCATAGTGGTGCGAATCCGTGTGGCCGGCGCTCACATTATGGCCGATGTGGAAAAGCCGCCGCTCTTGGTCGTAAAGCGACGTGAAATCCATTGTCTGCGCCAGCGCGACCGCCTCGTCGGCCAGTAGGTGGAGTTCGTCATTCTCCTTTGCACGCGCGGCAAGGTCGCGCTGCATCGTCTGTGCCTGATGTCGCAGCCTCCCAAGCCAGGCAAACAGATCACGAACGCTCTCGGCTGGCAGCGCACTTTCTCCCTCGACTGCTTGGCTTGCGGCACGTTCGAGTGCCACGAGCCCCGTGTGGCAAAGCTCGCGCAGCTCTGCGTGCCATGTTTCGGGACGTGCTTCGATTCCAGCGAGCGCCTTATCGAGGAGAACGCGCGCTTTTTGTAATGCCCCCGGCCCACCCTCGATTTCGGACAGTGTTTCATCGAGAAGATCGAGCACGTCGCGCAGACCCTGCCAGCGCTGTGGCTCAAGTCCGGAAACGGCGGCGGCCTCGTGCAGTGTCGCGGCATACGCGAGGAAGCTAACGGCGAGATTGCCGCTGTCGACGGTCGAAACGTAGCGCGGCTCGAGAGGCTTGAGATGACGGGTCTCGTACCAGTTGAAAAAATGGCCTCGATAGCGCTCCAGCTGCGCGAGGCTCTCAAAGACGTTGCGTGTCCGCGCAGTCAGTTCGCTACGACCGAGATAGCCGAGATCCCAAGCCGTCGCGGTCGATAGCAGCATCATTCCGATATTGGTCGGGGAAGTGCGGTGAGCGATTTCCTCATGCGGTTCGCCCTGATAATTGTCGGGCGGCAACCAATTTTCTTCGGGGCCGGCAAAGCTCTCGAAATAGAACCAGGTCTTGCGCGCGAGGCGGCGGAGAAAGGCCTCGTCTTCCTCGCCAAGCGGCTCGAGACGGGTACGCCGTGGCCGGCCAATCCTCAGCGTGATTTCAGGCGCCGCGAACCAGGCGAACAGTAGCGGCAGCGCCGCCGGCAGCGCCGAAGGACGCAGCAGGAGCAGGCTGGCCGCAACACCGGCCGCCAGCGCAGGGCCGGCCGCCATTTGCCTCCAAACTGCTATACGCGACCGCTGATCGCCGAGCCTGCCGGCAATATGCGCGGCCGTGGTCCATTCGAGCAGGTTGCGGTGGCTGAACAAGGTTCGCCAAAGTGTGACGCCGATAGCATGCAGCGCCATCAGCGCCTCGTGAAGCAGAAAGACTATCGCCAGAAACCAGCGCCCCGCCTGGTCCGACAGCCTCGAGAACAGCCCGTAGGATGCGCCGCGACGCCGCCCGCGCGCGAGCCCGCTGACGAGATCCGTCAACAGCTGGCCGGCCGGGGCGAAGAGGACGAGCACAGTCCAGAACCACGGGCTGCCGGGCAGGAAGAACCAGCCGCCGAGCGCGAGCAGCAACAGTCCCGGCGCGACAAGGCTACGGCGGAGATTGTCGACCATTTTCCAACGGTCGATGCCTGCAATCCGGTTGCTCAGCTGTTCGCCGGAGGCTCCGGGCACCCTGCGGCCGAGCCAGGCCAGCAGCTGCCAGTCTCCCCGGATCCAGCGATGGAGCCGGCTTACATACTCGAGATAATTGGCCGGAAAGCCCTCATAGAGAACGATGTCGGTGGCGAGCGCCGCACGGCCATGCGCGCCTTCGAACAAATCGTGACTGAGAATTCGATTCTCCGGCACGCGGCCGTCGACGCTGCGGTGGAAGGCGGCGAGGTCGTATATGCCCTTGCCGACAAAGGTGCCGGCGCCCATCAGATCTTGATAGACTTCGGAAACCGCGCGGCTGTAGATGTCGATCGCTGTGTCACCGGTGAAAAGCCGCGCGAACAAGGTCCGCGTGCCGCTTTGCGGCGAAATTTCAACTCGCGGCTGGACGATCGAATAACCTGCCGTGATGCGTCCGGATTCCGGATCGAACCGTGGTTGATTGAGCGGATGTGCGAGTGTCCCGACGAGTTTTGCCACCGAGCCGGGCGGCAGCATCGTATCAACATCGACCGTCACCACGAAGCGGATGTCGCGCAACCGAGTGCGGTCGCCGGTATGGGAGGAGAATGAATCGGCTTTGCCTTCGAGCATCATCCGGTTGAACTGCTCTAGCTTGCCGCGCTTACGCTCCCAGGCCATCCAGCAGCCTTGCGCGGAATTGAAGAGTCGCGGGCGGAGTAGCAGATGGAACGGCCCGGTCTTGTCCGCGCCGTGCCGCAGATTGAGCTCGCGGATACGCTGTTCCAGCGCCTGCTCGATTTCGGTATCCTTCGGGGTGCGCTCTTCGGGCGCGTCGGCCAGATCGGCGAGTAGTGCCACCTCGAGCATTGGATCGGCGTTGGCGAGCCAGTGCGTCTCGAGTTGCTCGGCAAGACGGTCGGCCTCCTCCGATCCGGCGAGGACCACGGGAACGACGATGATGGTCCGGCTGTCACCCGGCAGCCCCCCGCTGCAATCGAGCTTGGGTAGGACGCGCGGCGGAAGGGCGCGAGTTATCACCCAGTGCACCACTGTCATCGCCAGCACCGATGCCGGAATCTGGGTGAGGATCAACCCGGCGATCCATCCGAGCGGCTGCGCCCCGACCCAAGCGAGATAGGCCGCTGGCAGGATGAATGCACCGATACCAGCAAGGATCATCGCCAGCGTGTAAAAG
>JAIVHR010000232.1 GCA_020200935.1 Sphingomonadales bacterium | reverse complement strand
GCTTTCGATCGGCCGGCATTGCTCGCCGGGCAAAGCGAGGACGAGCTGCTCGATCCCGGCTATTCGCCCGCCGGCGACTGGCCCGATGCACCCGCGCTCGGACTCGGTTTTGCGCTGCGGCTGGTCCGCAATGTCGCGCGCGAGGCGGGCGGTCGGCTCGAAGTCACCGCCCAGCGTTTTGTCCTGTATCTCCCGGCGAAAGATGCTAGCGCCTGCTCGGGTGAACAAGGCCGTTGACGATCCGATAGACGCGAGCGCCGCGGCGGAGCCGCCGCCCCGGGGCGAGCGTCTCGATCTGCCCCCCGGACCGCGGGCTCGTGCCGAATTGCCCGGGGATTTCGGCCGCCGCTTCCTCGTCTTCGTCGATACCGAGGAGGAGTTCGACTGGAGCCGGCCGCTCGCCCGCGCCAACACCGCCGTCACCGCGATGGAGGCGCTCCCCGAGGCGCATCGTTTCTTCCGCGCCGCGGGCGCCCTGCCGATCTATATGAGCGACTGGCCGGTGGTCGATAATGCGCGCTCGGCGGCTATCTTGCGCAATTTTCACGAACAAGACGGCAGCGAGATCGAGACCCAACTCCATCCCTGGGTCAATCCGCCCTTCGAGGAAGAGGTGACCGGTTTCAACAGTTTCACCGGCAATCTCCCGCTCGATCTGCAGCGCGCCAAACTTACCGCGCTGACCGATCGCATCGCCGAACGGATCGGCACTCGGCCGACGGTCTATCGCGCCGGCCGCTACGGCGTCGGCCCGCATACCGCTCGGTTGCTGGAGGAAGCGGGATACCGCATGGATGCCTCGGTGCGGGCGCGGTTCGATTATTCGGACGAAGGCGGCCCCGATTTTTCGCGACACCCGATCACCCCCTACTGGACCGGACCGTCGGGCCGGCTGCTCGCGCTGCCGCTGACGGCGGGCTATATCGGCGGATTGCGGCGCTGGGGCGACCGGCTCTTCCGGGCCGCTGGCAGGCTGCCGCTGGCGCGCGGCGGGCTGGCGCGGACAGGGCTGCTCGAACGAGTCGCGCTGACGCCCGAAGACTATCCGCTCCACGCGGCGCTCGAGGCGGTGCGCCGCCTGCTCGATGACGGCCATCGGCTGTTCAGCCTGTCCTACCATTCGCCTTCGGTCGCGCCGGGCCATACGCCCTATGTCCGCGACCGGGCCGATCTCGAGGCATTCTATCGCTGGTGGGACGGCATCTTCGACCTGTTCGCGCGCCATAGTGTTACCGCGGCCCGCGCCGGCGAGGCGGTGAGCGCGGCGCGCGCGATGGTCGGGGCGGCGGCGGCATGAGACTGATCATCCATGGCGGCTATTACAAGACCGGGACGACGGCCTTCCAGCGATGGCTCCATGCGAGCCGCGACCGATTGTCCGGGATGGGGATTTTCGTTCCCGATCCCGGCCCCAACAACAATCACGGCTTTGCCCTCAATGCATCGATCCGCGCCGGGCGGGAGGAGCTTGCCCTGTGGCCGGAGCTCGAAGCGGCGGCGCGCCGGGGCCATGGCTTCGCCATCGTCTCGGCCGAGACCATCGCCAGCTATTTCGCCCGCGATTTCGAGGTATTTCACGATCGGGTCCGCGACTATGATCCCGTGCTTTTCATGGTTCTGCGCCATTGGCGGGAATATCTGCCGTCGAAGCACGCGCAGGACATACGGCGCGGGGACTGGCTGACGCTGCCGGGTTTCCTGTCGCGTCTCGAGCGCGACCATGACCGCCATCCCGACGCGAATTTCGGGCTTCCCTTCCGGCGCGCTCACGAGGCCGGCTTCGGCTCGTTGTTGGCGGTCGGCTATGGCGGCGATGTCGCGCTCGATATCGTCGCCGAATTGACCGGAATCGCGGTTTCGGAGCTCGATGGCGGACAATGGCCCGAAAGGCGCGTCAACCGGCGGCTCGATCCGCTGCTGACCGAGCGCATCCGGATGCTCAATGCGATCGCCGGACCGCACGGAGAACTGTTCGCCGGCCACGCCTATGACGGCGCGCTCGATCCCACGCTCCCGACGCGGTTCCTGCTGCTCACCGAGGTGACCAGACGACTTTCGATCCGGCATCCCGAACTGATCGCGAAAATCGACGCCTGCATCGAAGCCGAGGAGGTCGCGGTGTCGATGGCCGAATATGTCGGACTGTTCGATCGCTGGCGCGCCGATCTGCGGCGCACGCTGAGCGAGGCCGGCGTGGAGGACAGGCTCGGCGCGTTCGAGGCTCCCGCCGAGCAGGAGACGATCCGCGCGAGCCTTGCCGAGTCCGACCGGCTGCCTGCCGCGCTGCGCGAGCGGATCTATCGCCATATCGTCAAGATTCGCGGCGAGGTCTGGAACGAACTGAAGGAACGGCGTTCGCGCGATGCGGGCCTGGCGCAGGGACGGACCGGGGCGGGAACGACCTGAGCGGACCGCGCTTGCGTCGCCGGGGCGGATTGGGCAAGGGAGCGCGATGGGCCTGTAGCTCAATGGTAGAGCCGGCCGCTCATAACGGCTTGGTTGCAGGTTCGAGTCCTGCCGGGCCCACCATTCATCGCCGCGGAACGGCTTGGGCTGGCTAGCCTGTGCCGCTTTTCGGCGTTACAGCGCTAACCGGCGGGCTTGTCCGCCAAAGCCTTCGGCGAAGGCGGGGAGTGGCGCAGCCTGGTAGCGCATCTGCTTTGGGAGCAGAGGGTCGCTGGTTCGAATCCAGTCTCCCCGACCAATTTTCCGCGATAGCTCTCCTGCGAAGGAGAGGGCGCCAGTTCGGCCCTCGTGCGATCGAGCCGGATCAACGAAAAAGGGCGCACCCGCCGGGCGCGCCCTTTCTAAAATCGATTGTCGTCGGCCGCGGCCGACGAAAAGCGACTATTCTTCGGTAGCCTCGGCCTTTTCCTCGGCGGTGTCCGCCTGGGCCTCGAGCTGGTCGACTTCGCCCTCGAGCTGGGCCTCTTCGGCACCGGTGGCGTCTTCAGCCAGTTCCTCGGTGGCTTCGGCTTCGGCTTCGAGTTCCTCGACGGCCGTCGTGTCGGCGGCTTCGTCTTCGGTAGCCGTCTCGGCGCAGGCGCCGAGCGTCAGCAGGCCGGCAGCGGCGACCGCGATTGTGAGCTTGTTCATAATGTACTCCCAGTTTCATTTTCGGACCGGCTCAGCGCCGAGTCCAGCGCGCTGCCATAGCGACCGTGCGTGCATCGTCAACGGTTAATCGAGTCGGTTCGTCCCGTCCGCTATGCGCTATTCCGCTTCCAATTCCGCCGGAATCGAGAGATTGGCGGGGGAATTGGCGATCACCGACAACATCACCGTCCAGGCCGCGACATTCTGCCTGAGCTGCGCCGGATCGACCTGAGCAGCCGGATGGTGCGCCGCGGCTGCCGGCGCTCGGCGAGAAAGCGGTGCGCGGCGGCGGTGATGATGCCGCAGCCGGCGCCGTCGTCGAAGGCGCCGGGCGACAGGTCCCAGCTGTCGATATGGCAGGCGGCGAGCACCATTGGAGCGTCGGGATCGCTGCCCGGCACCTCGGCGATGACGTTGCCCGATTCCCGGTCGCCGATCCAGCGCGGGGTCAGGACCAGCCGCATCGATACCGGCCGCCCGCGTTCGAACATCCGTTCGAGCTGGTCGGCATCGGGGTTGGAGAGCGCGCCGGCCGGGATCGGCTCGACGCCCTCGGCTCAGCTGGTGCCGCCGGTATGCGGATTGCGGTGATTATCGGTGCCGACCGAGCGGATGACGATCGCCGCCGCGCCGCGCTCGGCGGCCAGCGACGGCGCGAACCAGCGCGCCGGCCCGGCAAAGCCGTAGCCCGAGCCGTCCTGCGTGCGTTCCATATGGTGCGTGACATAGGCGATCTTGCCGGCGAGGCTGCCCGGTTCGGCGGCGCGCAGATCGGCGACCGAGGCGAAGGGCACGATCTCGGCCGTGATCCCCTCGGCCGGCGTCGCCGCGCTGCGGCCGAGCGCGGTCACCGCCATCGCTTGCGGAAAGGGCGCGACGATATGCGCGCTCTCGGCGCCGCGCACCCAGGTGGGCATTCGATAGGTCTCGATCCGCACGTCCGAAAAGCCGAGCCCGGTGAGCGCTTGGACCGCCCAGGCTCGTGCCCGCGCCTCGGCCTCGGTGCCGCCGAGCCGCGGGCCGATCTCGGTGGTCAGGCCCTCGGTGACCTGCCAGGCGATTTCGTCATCGGCGAACGCATCATCGCGCATCGCGGCGATATCGGCATCGGAAAGCTGCGCCGCGGCGAGCGAGGGCAGGGCGGCGGCGAGCAGGATCAGTCTTTTCATGGCGGCGGCCTTAGCCAGCCTCACCTCTAGAAACAATCGTCATGCGAGTATCCCCTTCCGACAAGGAAATTTCATCTCGTCACCCCAGCGAAGGCTGGGGTCTATCCCGATCCGGCTTTTGCAGACGATCGAGCTGGGATAGATTCCAGCCTTCGCTGGAATGACGAAATCCTTGTTCGAAGAAATCCTTGTTCGAAGGGGACAAGTCCGGACTTGATCCGGGGTGACGGACAGAGACCTGACGAGGGTGTTCCCAAACCGGAGGATCATCCCTAAATCGCCGGCAACTTCACAATCCCACGAATCCGGAGCACACGACCAGCCATGGCCGCCCAATATTCCTTCGTCATGAAGGACCTTACAAAGTCCTTTCCCGGCGCGCGCAAGCCGATCCTCGACGGGATCAACCTGCAATTCTACCAGGATGCCAAGATCGGCATCGTCGGGCCCAACGGTTCGGGCAAGTCGACCTTGATGAAGATCATGGCCGGCATCGACACCGAATTTCAGGGCGAGGCCTGGCCGGGCGAGGGGATCAGCGTCGGCTATCTGCCGCAGGCGACCGCTTCAACGAGATTTCGGGGCTGATGGCCGACCCGCCCGAGGGCTCCGATTTCGACAAGCTGATGGAGGAGATGGGCGAGCTTCAGGAAAAGATCGACGCCGCCGACGGCTGGACGCTCGACAATCAGATCGAGATCGCGATGGACGCGCTCAGATGCCCGCCCGGCGACCGCGAGGTGACCAACCTTTCGGGCGGCGAGAAGCGCCGCGTCGCGCTGACCAAGCTGCTCTTGGAAAAGCCCGGCATCCTGCTGCTCGACGAGCCGACCAACCATCTCGACGCCGAGAGCGTCCAGTGGCTCGAAAAGCACCTGATCGATTATCCGGGCAACGTCATCCTCGTCACCCATGATCGCTATTTCCTCGACAATGTCGTCAACTGGATCCTCGAACTCGATCGCTCGCGCTACTTCGTCTATGAGGGCAATTATTCGACCTATCTGGAGAAAAAGGCTCAGCGGCTGGCGCAGGAAGAGCGCGAGGACCAGGGCAAGCAGAAGGCGATCTCCGAGGAGCTCGACTGGATCCGCCAGAGCCCCAAGGCGCGCCAGACCAAGTCTAAAGCCCGTATCCGCGCCTTTGACGAGCTCGTCGCGGCGCAGGAAAATCGCAGCCCCGGCAAGGCGCAGATCCTGATCCAGACGCCCGAGCGGCTCGGCGGCAAGGTGATCGAGGCCGAAGGCGTCACCAAGGCCTATGACGACAAGCTGCTGTTCGAGAACTTGACCTTCTCGCTCCCGCCCGGCGGCATTGTCGGCGTGATCGGGCCCAACGGCGCCGGCAAGACGACATTGTTCCGGCTGATCACCGGCCAGGAAGAGCCCGACAGCGGCAAGATCGAGATCGGCGAGACGGTCCGCCTCGGCTATGTCGACCAGAGCCGCGATGCGCTCGACCCCGCGCATAATGTCTGGGAAGAGATCTCCGACGGGCTCGACTATTTCACCTTCGGCAAGCACGAGCTGCAGACGCGTGCTTACGTGGGCGCCTTCAACTTCAAGGGCGCCGACCAGCAGAAGAAGGTCGGCCAGCTATCGGGCGGCGAACGCAACCGCGTCCATATGGCGAAGATGCTCAAGGAAGGCGGCAACGTGCTGCTCTTGGACGAGCCGACCAACGATCTCGATGTCGAGACCTTGCGCGCGCTCGAGGATGCGCTCGAGAATTTCGCCGGCTGCGCCGTGGTCATCAGCCATGACCGCTTCTTCCTCGATCGCCTAGCCACCCACATCCTCGCCTTCGAAGGCGACAGCCACGTCGAATGGTTCGAGGGCAATTTCGAGAGTTACGAAGAGGACAAAAGGCGGCGGCTGGGGGATGAGGCGGATCGGCCGCATCGGATGACGTATAAGAAACTGACGCGATAGGGGCGGGCCCAAAGCTTTGACGTCATGCCGGACTTGATCCGGCATCCAGTGCCACAGACGCCATCGCTTGCGGCTCTGGACCCCGGATCAAGTCCGGGGTGACGGTGGGAGCGGGTCGAAGCCCAGTTCCTCGGCGAGGTCTCGCCTGCGAGGGTTGTCCTTCTCGATCAACTCCAGCTTCCACTTGCGCGGCCAGTTCTTGATCGCTTTCTCGCGTCCGATCGCGGCTTCCATGGTCTCGTGCATTTCGAACCAGACCAA
>JAIVHR010000231.1 GCA_020200935.1 Sphingomonadales bacterium | reverse complement strand
CGGCGAAATGGAGCAGCCGGACATTCGGCAGATTGCGGATTTCCCACCAGCTGCGGATATTCTCCCAATAGGACCACCAGGGCGCGCCGTCATTCTCGAACCATTCGCGCCAGACGGCATGGACGTCGTCGGGGAGGCGTGGCATCGGCGGGCCGACGCGCCCCGGCGTATCGTTGAGCGCCTCGTAGAGCAGGTCGTTGGCGTTGATGAAATGGTTGAACAGGCTCCAGACGACGTCGCGGCCGTCGCGGGCGATATAGATATATTTGACGCGCGGATCGAAGACCAGCGCATCGACCGGGAGGTGGGTCTTAAGAAAGCGGCGATGGGTCTGCGCCTCGATCGCGGCGAGCTTTTCCTGTTTGGGCGGGATGCGCATGTCGACCCAGGGCGAGATGTCGCCGACCGGCCCCGGCACCTCGCCGCGAAAGACCAGCTGGGCGACGATCTGCTGGACCCAGGTGGTGCCCGATTTGGCGTAGGTGCCGATGACGATGTCGTCCTCGCGAAAGACGAAATCGTTCCAGACGCTCGAATCGAAATGGTGGCTGTGCATTTCCCGCGTCTTGGCGGGCCGCGCAATCGTCGTGGCCATGTGCAAAAATCCCCCTCCAGAGCCGGATTCTAGCAGCGGATTCGCTCAGCGCCAGAGTCTTTTCGGATCGAGCGGGGCGGGGGCTCTGTCGCCGGCGAGTGCCTCGGGCCAGTCGAAACCCGCGGCGGCGGCTCGGCCGCCCGCTTCGAGTTTCTGGAGCTTGGCGAAGATCGCGATCGAGACCAAAGCGGCGATAACCCCGCCGATAAGATCGATCACATAATGGCTGCCGAACAGCGGCGTGGCGGCGATCATGGTGACGTTGATCGCGAGGCTCGCCGCGAAGAGCGGACGCGACCGGCGGCAGACATAGATGAGGATGATGCCCATCGCGGTGTGGAACGAGGGGAAGGTAACGAGGCCGGGCAGATTGCCCAGATCGAGGATCGGTGCTGTCGCCCCACGCAAACGTTCGAGATGCTCGATATGATAGGTGCCGACCGCGGCGTGGACATAGTCCATGCCCGTAAGATCGGGAGCGTAATAGGCCATCGCGGCCTGGGCGGGAAACGCCATGCCGATCGCCGAGCACAGCACCGCGCTGATGACGAACAGGCCGATCAGCTCGAAGCAGCTCGTCCGCCGTCCGGCAGCGCAGGCCAAAAGCGCGAAGAAGAATACCGAATAGCGGTCGAGCCCCGTGTAGCAGGCGCCCATCAGCTTGAGCAGCCAGGGCTGGGAGTCGAGCCAGGCGATATAGGCGAACCAGTCGAAACCGAGCAGGCCGTCCATGCGGCTCAGCGCCGGGTCCGCCCACGGCAGGGCGGTCGACATGGTGAGATGGTTGAACAGGCGCAGCACCGGCCAGGCGGCGAGCAGGAAGCCGATGCCGGCGCACAGCACGTAGACGATCTCGCGGTCGCGAAACCGCCGGGCGCAATAGAGCGCCGCGAGGATGATCGGCACGAGCATCGCGATCGTGCGCCACGAGGCGGCGGTCAGCTGGGCAGGCGCAACGGCGAGCCACACAAGATCGATAGCGGCGACGGCGGCGATCAGCA
Source organism: Sphingomonadales bacterium (assembly GCA_020200935.1). Taxonomy (GTDB): domain Bacteria; phylum Pseudomonadota; class Alphaproteobacteria; order Sphingomonadales; family Sphingomonadaceae; genus Parasphingopyxis. The sequence goes on along the minus strand of JAIVHR010000231.1, from coordinate 5,989 downwards.
GCCAGGGCCATCGCGGCCAGCCGCGCAGCCGCGCCAGCGGCTCCGCCTGCGCGTGCGATATCGGGCGATGTTCCATCGCGCTTCTATGTCGCAACAGGGTAAAAACAGTGTGAACGGGGCTTGGGCGGGGGCGCTGATGCGGCGGAAAGTCGGCCGATCCTCAGGGCGCGAGCGCCTCCGGCTCGATCTGCCGACTTCGCAGTATTTCGGGCCATTCGAGGCCGAGCAGCAGCGCTTCGGCCGCCATCGCCATTGCCGGCGAGGTCTGGAGGCCGAAGCCGCCCTGGCCGGCGAGCCAGAAGAAGCCCGGCGCGTCGGGGGCATAGCCGGCGACCGGCAGCTCGGTGGGGGTGAAACTCCTGAGCCCGGCCCAGCTATGGGCAATGCGCGAGACTTTCATCGTCGTCGCCTGCTCGATGCGCCAGGCGATGGTGGCGATGTCGATCTCCTCGGGGCTCGCGTCGCAGGGATCGGACACCGTCTGATCCATCGGCGAGGCGAGGAGGCGGCCGGCGCCTTCGGGGAGGAAATAGAAGCCGTCGGCGACGGTCTTGGTGAAGGGCCAGCCCGAGACATCGGCGCCGCCGCCCGCCGCGCGGAGCGCCCGCAGATGCCGCTGCAGCATCGCGTGTGCATCGAGCTTGTAGCCGTCGGGATCGAACAGCGCATGGGCGATGCCGTCCTCGCCGCCTGTGCGCAGCGGGACGATCTCGGCCGCCTCCGCGCCGCTCATCCGGCGATAATCGGGCGAGAGGGTGCGGTGGATGCTTTCGAGCGCATCCAGCTCGGCTTTCTGGTCCGCCCGGGCGATATGCAGCGCCGGGTGGCGCCGGGCGATCGGCGTTTCGCCGGGCTCGGGCGGCGCGGCGAAAGTTGCGCGGCTGACCGATGTGAGGCGTTTGACCAACGGATCGCCGATGCCGAAATGGCAGAAGGTCACACTGCGCCCCGAGGCATGATAGCCGGGCGCTTCTTCGGCCTCGATCACGACCGTCTCGCCATGCCCGGCGAAGCGCGCCGCCGCCGACAGCCCGGCGATCCCGGCGCCGATGACGAGTATGTCGACCTCACGCATCGCCGGCACGTAGCAATCCGCAACGCAAAAGCGTATCCCCTGCGCGAAGGGGAGGATCGCCATGGCCAGAAAAGTGCTCGTGACCGGCGGCAGCGGCTATATCGCCGGTTTCATCATCCGCCAGCTGATCGAGGAAGGGTGGGAGGTCAACACGACGATCCGCTCGTTGGCCAGGGAACAGGCAGTGCGCGACGTGCTGGCGACCGACAATGCGAAGCTCCGTTTCTTCGCCGCCGATCTGACCGACGACGCGGGCTGGGCCGAGTCGATGGAAGGCTGCAGCCACCTGCTCCATGTCGCCTCCCCGCTGCCCGGCGCCACGCCGAAGGACGAGGACGATCTCGTCGTGCCGGCGCGCGAGGGGGCGCTGAGGGCGCTGCGCTTCGCCAAGCAGGCGGGCATCGAGCGGGTGGTCATGACCTCCTCGGTCGCCGCCGTCGCCTATGGCGTCGGCCGCGGCGAGCATACGTTCGACGAGAGCCGCTGGACCGACCTCAGCCATCCCGACATCTACCCCTACGTCAAATCGAAGACCGTCGCCGAGCGGGCGGCGCGCGACTGGATGCTGGCGAGCGGAGCCGGCATGGAATTCTGCACGATCAATCCCTCGATGGTGCTCGGGCCGATCATGAGCGCCGATTTCTCGACCTCGCTCGAGGCGGTCAGGAAACTGATGGACGGATCGATGCCCGGCGTGCCCGATCTCGGCTTTTGCATCGTCGATGTCCGCGACGTCGCCGATCTCCACGTCAAGGCGCTGACCGCGCCCGGCATGGATGGCGAGCGCTTCATCGCGGCCGGGAAGTTCTACAAGCTATACGATGTCGGCCGGGTGATCCGCGCCCGGCTCGGCGAGGAGGCGAAGAAGGTGCCGACGCGGCGGCTGCCCGACTGGCTGGTCAAGCTGTTCGCGCTGTTCGATCCGGTGATCCGGCAGGTCACCTCCGAGCTCGGCAAGGTGCGCCATTGCGATGCGGGCCACGCCAAGGAAAAGCTCGGCTGGCAGACCCGCGACGAGGAACGGACGATCGAGGACACAGCGCGCAGCCTGATCGAGCATGAGCTGGCTCAACGAGGCGATCGACGAAGGTTTGGCGTCGCCGCCCAGCGAGCGTAGCGTCGCGGAGATAATGGCCGCCCACCGAAAAACCCTTGGCTGAGCTGAGATTTCGTTCGACCGCCGAACAGGATTTGGCGGCCATCCTCGCTTTCAGCCATGGCGAATTCGGCATCGAAACGGCACGGCATTATCTGGCGGATTTCGACGAAGTCTGGGCGATGATCGAACGCTATCCCAAGGCGGGTCGGGTTTTCAGACGCGGCGAACCCGAGATTCGGACCTATCCGTGCCGTAGCCATCGCGTCTTTTATACGATTGACGGTGAAATCCTCTGGATTGTCCGCATCCTCCATCAGGCGATGGATCACGACCGCATCGTCCGGACCGGGCAAGACCTCTAGCGTCAGAGTGTTACGCGATTCCCGACCAGCTCGCCGACCACATCGGGATCGGCGAGGGTGCTGGTGTCGCCCAGATTTCCGGTGTCGCCCTCGGCGATCTTGCGCAGGATGCGGCGCATGATCTTGCCCGAGCGCGTCTTGGGAAGCGCCGGGGTGAACTGGATCGCGTCGGGCTTGGCGATCGGGCCGATCTCCTCGCGCACCCAGTCGCTGAGCGTCTTGCGCAGCTCCTCGCTCGGCTCGGCGTCGGCCTTCAGCGTCACATAGGCATAGATGCCCTGGCCCTTCACTTCGTGCGGCATGCCGACGACGGCGGCCTCGGCGACCTGCGCGTGGAGCACCAAGGCGCTCTCGATCTCGGCGGTGCCCATCCGGTGGCCCGAGACGTTGATCACGTCGTCGACCCGGCCGGTGATCCAGTAATAGCCGTCCTCGTCGCGCCGCGCCCCGTCGCCGGTGAAATATTTGCCCGGAAATTGCGTGAAATAGGTCTCGAAGAAACGGTCGTGATCGCCGTAAACGCTGCGCATCTGGCCGGGCCAGCTGCGGGCGATGACGAGATTGCCCTCGGCCGCGCCGTGCAGCACCTGCCCGTCGCCATCGACGATCTGCGGCTCGACGCCGAAAAAGGGCTTGGTGGCCGAGCCGGGCTTCAAATCGATCGCGCCGGGGAGCGGGGAGATCATCGCCGCGCCGGTCTCGGTCTGCCACCAGGTGTCGACGATCGGGCAGCGGCCCTCGCCGACGACATCGTGATACCAGCGCCAGGCCTCGGGATTGATCGGCTCGCCGACCGTGCCGAGCAGGCGAATGCTCTTGCGGCTGGTGCGCGCCACATGCTCGTCGCCCTCGCGCATCAGCGCGCGGATCGCGGTCGGCGCGGTATAGAGAATCTCGACCTGGTGGCGGTCGGCGACCTCCCAGATGCGGCTCGGCGTCGGCCAGTTGGGGACGCCCTCGAACATCACCTGCGTCGCGCCGTTGGCGAGCGGCCCGTAGACGATATAGCTGTGGCCGGTGACCCAGCCGACATCGGCGGCGCACCAGTAAATCTCGCCGGGGCGATAGTCGAAAACATATTGGTGGGTCAGCGAGGCCCAGAGCAGATAGCCGCCGCTGGTGTGGAGCACCCCCTTGGGCTGGCCCGTCGAGCCCGAGGTATAGAGGATGAAGAGCGGGTCCTCGGCGCCCATCGTCTCGGGCGTGCACTCGAAGGAGGCGGTCTCGGCGGCGGCGTGATACCAGACGTCGCGGCCATCCTGCATGGTGACCTGGCCGCCCGTCGCGCGGACGACGATGACGCGCTTGAGGCCGGGGCAGCTTGCGGCCGCCTTGTCGACATTGGATTTGAGCGGCACCCTCTTGCCGCCGCGCCGGCCCTCGTCGGCGGTGACCAGATAGCCGCTCTCGCAATCGTTGATCCGGCCGGCCAGCGCCTCGGGCGAAAAGCCGGCGAAGACCACCGAATGCACCGCGCCGATCCGCGCGCAGGCGAGCATCGCGAAGGCGGCCTCGGGGATCATCGGCAGGTAGATCGTCACCCGATCGCCCTTCCTGACGCCCTCTTCCTTGAGCACGTTGGCGAAGCGGCAGACCTCGCGGTGGAGCTCGGCATAGGTGAAGGTCCTGGGCTCGTCCGACGGATCGTCGGGCTCCCAGATGATCGCCGTCGCATCGCCGCGCTTCTCGAGATGCCGGTCGATGCAGTTGGCCGAGACGTTGAGCTTGCCGTCGGTAAACCATTGAATGCGGAAATCCGACGCGTCGAAGCTCCAGTCGCCGGCGATTTCGGGGCGCTTAATCCAGTCGAGCCGTTTCGCCTGTTCGAGCCAGAAACTCCCTGGATCGGCCAGCGATCGGCCGTAGAGCTGTTCGTAATCCGCCGCATCGGCATGGGCGCGCTTCGCCCAATGATCGGGGACGGGATACAGCTCGGGCTCGCTCATACGATCGCTCTCCTGTTGCGCGCGTCTTATTGCCGGGAGGGCGGGGGGCATAGCAAGGATATTATCGGCAGGCTGTGGGACCATGCGATTTTCGCCGCGTCCGATCTTCAATTTACCGTGTTGCTCGCCTATATCAGTAAACTGCTATGCGCGACGCATCGTCTGCGCTAGATCGGGGTTGGCAGCCGAAGGGAGGAAAGCGACATGGCATTGCGGGATTTCATCTCCAAGCAATTCATCGACGTCATCGAATGGACCGAGGAACCCGGCGAACTCGCCGAGAGATTCGATTTCGCCGATAATGAGATCCAGAACGGCGCCCAGCTGACGGTGCGCGAGACGCAGGCCGCGGTGGTCGTCGACGAGGGCGTGCTCGCCGACATGTACGGCCCCGGGCTGCACACGCTCGAGACCTCGAACATGCCGATCCTGACCAACCTCAAAAACTGGGACAAGGCTTTCGAATCGCCGTTCAAGACCGACGTCTATTTCTTCTCGCAGAAGGAGCAGCTGAACCTCAAATGGGGCACCGCCCAGCCGGTGACGATCCGCGATGCCGAGCTCGGCCCGGTGCGGCTGCGCGCCTTCGGCACCTACAGCTTTCGCGTCAAGGAAATCGCCCCCTTCTATGCGAGCCTCGTCGGCACGCTCGAAAAGGTGATGGTCAAGGATATCGAGCCGCAATTGCGCGCCGCGATCATGACCGCGCTCGCCACCGGGCTCGGCAGCGGCGGCATTCCGTTTCTCGATCTCGCCGCCAATCAGCAGAAACTGTCCGAGGCGCTCAAGGACGCGGTCGACCCGGCCTTCGCCCAATATGGCCTCGAAGTGCCGAGCTTCTTCGTCGAGAGCGTTTCGCTGCCCGAGGAAGTGCAGAAGCATCTCGACAAATCGAGCTCGATGCGGGTGATCGGCGATCTCGACAAATATGCCAAATTCCAGGCCGCCGAGGCGATCGAGAAGGCGGCCGAACAGGAAGGCGGTATGGCGGGGATCGGCGCCGGCGCCGGCGCCGGGGTGGCGATCGGCCATGCCATGGCCGGTGCCTTCGCCCAACCGCAGCAGGCCGCGCAACCCGCGCAACCCGCCGGCGGCGGCGGATCGGACGTCGATCCGTTCGAGCGGATCGAAAAGCTCCACAAGCTGCATGAGGCGGGCGCCTTGTCGAAAGAGGAATTCGAGGCGAAGAAGGCCGAGCTGCTGAAGCAGGTTTGATGGCCGAATGAGGACAGTGCTCCTGCGCAAGCAGGAGCCCAGGGCGGCTGAGAGAGTCGCTCGCGGCCCGGGGCTCCTGTTTTCGCAGGAGTACGGTGAAGGGCAAAGGGGGATTGCCTAAAATGCAATCGGAAAACTGCCCCAATTGCGGCGCGGAAGTGATCTTCCGCTCGCCTGCGCTGCCCGCCGTGATCTGCGGTTATTGCCAGGCCACGGTGAAGCGTATTGCCGACGGCGTCGAAAAGGTCGGCGAGGTGGCCGTGCTGCCCTTCGATGTCAGCCCGGTGCAGAT
>JAIVHR010000230.1 GCA_020200935.1 Sphingomonadales bacterium | reverse complement strand
GTTCGGCGCGCGTTTGCTCGGCAAGGAGGATGCCGCGCTCTATGACGGCAGCTGGAGCGAATGGGGCGGCTGCGCCGACACCGAAAAGGCGACCGGGGCCGCGTGAGCGGGGAAAAACCGGATGGCAAGCCTGCCACCCGCCTCGTCACCGGCGGCCGCCGGAAGGAATGGACCGGGGCCGGCGTCAATCCACCGGTCTGGCATGCCTCGACCCTGCTTTTCGATAGCGTCGCCGATCTCAAAAGGGGCACCGCGCGCAATCAGGACGGCGATTATTATTACGGCCGGCGCGGGACGCCGGTGCAATGGGCGCTCGCCGAGGCGCTGACCGACCTCGAGCCCGGCGCGGCGGGCACGATGCTCTATCCCTCGGGCGCCGCGGCCGTCGCCTGCGCGCTGCTCTCGGTGCTCGAGGCCGGCGACGAATTGCTGATCACCGACAATGTCTACGACCCGAGCCGCGGCTTCGCCGACAGCCTGCTGAAACGCTATGGCGTGACGACGCGCTATGTCGATCCGATGGCCGACGATCCGGGCGCGCTGTTCGGCGCGAAGACCAGGGCGATCCTGCTCGAAAGCCCGGGCAGCCTGACTTTCGAGGTGCAGGACGTCCCCGCCTTCGCAGCGGCGGCCAAGGCGCATGGCGCGGTCACGCTGCTCGACAATACTTGGGCAACTTCGCTGTTCTTTCCGGCGATCGAGAAGGGCGTCGATATCTCGATCGTCGCCGGCACAAAATATATCGGCGGCCATTCGGATATCATGCTCGGCTGCGTGACCGCGGCGCCCTCCGCCTGGCCAGGGCTCAGAACCGCCAGCCAGCGGCTCGGCCAGTGCATCGCGCCCGACGACGCCTATCTCGGGCTGCGTGGCCTCAGGACGCTCGATGTCCGGCTGCGGCGCCACGAGGCGAGCGGACTCGCCATCGCCGAATGGCTCGCCGAGCAGCCGCAGGTGGCGCGCGTGCTCCATCCGGCGCTGCCGACCTGCCCGGGCCATGATATCTGGAAGCGCGATTTCACCGGCGCGGCGGGGCTGTTCTCGATCGTCATGCGCGGCGGCGGCATGGACGCGGTCGCGGCGATGATCGACGATCTGACGTTGTTCGGGATCGGCTATAGCTGGGGCGGATTCGAGAGCCTCGCACTGCCGGTCCATCCCGAGGCCAGCCGCAGCGCGACCGAATGGTCGGCCGAGGGCCCGGTGATCAGGCTCAGCATCGGTCTTGAAGATACCGACGATCTGATCGCCGACCTTGCCGCGGGGCTGGAAAGATTCGAAAAGGCGGCATGCAGGAAGTAATCGCGCTTCTCGCCCGCTTCGGGCTCGGCGTTCCGACCGACCAGGACCAGCTGAACGTGCTGGCCGCGGTGCTCGGGGTCGGGCTCGTGCTGATCGCCTGGACGGCCGGCTGGATCGTCAGCCGGCTGGCGTACGAATATCTGTCGGGCATCTGGGAGAGATTGGCCGGCGCGCGTTCGGAAGGGCTTGGCCCGCGCATGCTGCAGCTGGTGCGATACGGCACGACGGCGCTGCTCATCGCCTTCATCTTCTTCGCGCTGGATTGGTGGACGATCACCGACCTCTTACTCGGGATCGGATCGGGATTGTCGCTGGCGCTGGTCGTCTGGCACATTTGCCGCGCGGTCAATTTCGGCCGCTGGGTCTCGTCCGGCCTGGGCGTCATCGCTTTTACCTTCACCGTCAGCAATTCGGTCGGCGCGTCTCGCGCGCCGCATACTCTCGCATTCGATCCAGCGTTCGTCCGGTTTCGATCCGGCGCAGAAGCTGCTGTTCGAGAAGATCGCCTCGATCGCGATCCTCGTCGCCGCTTTCTTCGTCGGTGTCGACATTCTCGGCATCGATCTGACCGCGCTCGCTTTTTTCGGCGGCGCGCTCGGCCTCGCGGTCGGTTTCGGCATGCAGAAGACGGTCGGCAACCTGATTGCCGGTATCATCCTGCTCTGGGACCGGTCGATCAAGCCGGGCGACGTGATCGAGGTCGGAGAGAGCTTCGGCTGGGTCAACAAGATCGGCGTGCGCGCGGTCTCGATCATCACCCGCGACGGCAAGGAGCACCTGATCCCGAACGAGATCCTGATGACCGAGGAGGTCGTCAACTGGTCCTATTCGAGCCTCGAAGTGCGCGTCCATATCGAGGTCGGCGTTTCCTATAATTGCGACATCAAGCTGGCGCAGGAGCTGATGCGCGAGGCGGCAATCGAATCGCCGCGCGTATTGGCCAGCCCCAAGCCGCTCGTCTGGCTCGTCGAATTCGGCGATTCCGCCGTAATGTTCGACATTCGTTGTTGGATCAAGGATCCCGAAGGCGGGGTCGGCAATATGCGGGCGGACGTGCTGATGCGGATCTGGGACAAGTTCAAGGAACACGGCATCGAGATTCCGTTCCCGCAGCGCGATGTGCATGTGAAGAACTGGCCGGCGCAATCGCCGCCCGAGCCGGATGCGCGCCCGATGGGTGAGCCGGAGGCTGCCGAGGAGCCCGAAATCGAATCGACGAAGAACACGGCCGAGCCTGCGGCGAAGGATTCCTAGCCTACGAGGCGGGCGAGCCTCCCGACCGAACGACCTCGCGCGAGAGCTCGTCGAAACGGCGGCGGGCGACGGCCGGGGCGCGGCGATAGGCTTCGGCGATCGCCCCGCCGTCGGGCACCGGATCGCGCAACGCATCGCCGGGCGCCATCCGCTCGACGAGCGCGACGATCGCGCAAAGCTGCGCGAAATGCCCGGCATCGTCGGTGCGGCCGGTCCGGTCCTGCTGCAAGGGCGCCTGTTGCGCGGTCATGCAAATCTCCTCGAGAGGCGCGATTATCGGCCGGTGCCGGCTAAGATTTCCTTAAGCACCACCATCGGCTAATGCGCGGCGATGCGGGCGCCGCCGTCCGCGCTAGAGGGACCCCTTACCCATGCGTATCGCCGCGTATCCGCTCTTGCTCCCTGCCGTGCTCCTGTCCGCGGCTCCGGCGCTCGCCCAGGGGCCGGCCGACATCGAGATTTCGGGCACCGTCGGCGTCGTCACCGATTACCGGTTGCGCGGCGTGTCGATGAGCGGCGAGGATCCGGCGCTCCAGGCGAGCTTCGAGGCCGAACATCTGAGCGGCGTCTATGCCGGCGCCTTCGTCTCGACGCTCGAATTGGGCGAATCCTTAGATCGGCTGGCCGGCACCGGCGGCGGCGATTTCGGCGAGATCGAACTCGATCTCTATGCCGGCTGGAACGGCCGGGTCGCTTCGGGCTTCGATCTCGATCTCGGGCTGACCTACCGGATGTTCCCGGGCGCCGACGACCGTTTCGCCGGGCAGGATTTCGACAGCGACTTCGTCGAGGGGCGGGCGGCTTTGTCCTATTTCATCGGGCCCGCCCAGCTCAGAACCGGCATCGCCTGGGCCCCCGACCAGGCGGCGCTCGCCGGCGACAATGTCTATCTCTATGGCGACGCCTTTGTCGGCATCCCGACCACCCCGGTCACCATCACCGCGCATCTCGGCTATACCGACGGCGCGCTGGCGGCCGACGGCAGCGGCGACCATCTCGATTGGCAGCTCGGCGCCGAATATGTGCTCGGGCCGCTGACCTTCGGGAAATCGCCGCCGCCGGTGCCGGCCAGCCGATCTAAGGATTCGCCCAATTCGAGCGTCGAGACCTGCGCTTCGGGGGCGTCGCCCTCGGGGGCGTTGAGGATATCGCGCGTCGTCGTGCCGTAATCGACCGCCTGGGTGTCGGGATCGGCGACCGTCGAGCGGATGCCGGCATTCGAATCCGCGCCGCCGGCCTCGCCGAGCAAAGCCTGTTCGGCCGCGCTGCGCGGAGCGGTGCCGCCGAACATCGCCTGCAGCGCTTCGGCCGTGGTGTCCGATCCCTGCGCGCTCGGCTCGCCGGCGCGCGGCGGGGCCAGCGCGAAATCGGGCGGGATGACAAGCGGCGCCGAGCGCGAGACCATGAATTCGTCGGGCCGGTCGCGGCCGAAAAGCCCGCCCGAACCGCAGGCCGTCAGCAGGGTGGCCGAAAGGGCGAGCGCGCCCAGGATTGCCGATTTACGCATGTCACTCATCTCCATTCGCGGCCCGGTCGTTTTCGTCCGGGGCCGGCTGTTTCGTGTCGCGTAGCAGAAAGGCGCGCAACACCAAAATCACGACGCCGACCGTAATCGCCGCATCGGCGACATTGAAGACCAAAAAGGGCTGGAAGTCGCCGAAATGCAGGTCGATGAAGTCGGCGACATAGCCGAAACGGATGCGGTCGCCGATATTGCCGAGCGCCCCGCCGAGCACGAGCCCGAGCGCGAAGACGTCCCAGCGCCGCTTCTCGCGCCAGATCCAGTAGGCGACTCCGCAGGCGATCGCCGCGGTCAGCGCGACCAGCAGCCAGCGCTGGGTGTCCGACGAGGCGGTCAGCATGCCGAGCGAAACGCCCCTATTCTCGACCCAGGTGAAATTGAGGATCGGCAGCAGCTCGATCTGGCCGCGCCGGGGCAGCTGGATCAGGTCGATGATCCAGAATTTGGATATCTGGTCGGCGATCAGGATGATCGCGGCGATTAGATAGCCGAAGACGGCGTGGCGGCGGGATGGCTCGGTCATCGCGGCACGCCATTCGACAACGCCAAACCCGTCACCCCGGACCTGATCCGGGGTCCAGAGCAGCAAGCGACATCGCCCTCGGCTCTGGATGCCGGATCAAGTCCGGCATGACGATATTGTGCATGCTCGCCGCTCAACTTCGCAAACTTCGCATGGTTTTGCGCATCCATTCGCACCAATTCAGCCACCCACGACCTCCGCGCAACGCTCGCACAGCGCGCCCTCCTCGGACACGTCGGGAAGCAGGCGCCAGCAGCGGCCGCATTTGGGATGGCTTGTCTTGGTCACGCTCACTTTCTCCGCGCCATAATCGACATCGGCGACGATGCAGATTTCGGCGAAATCCTCCTCGTTCAATTCCTCGAGCGTCGGCGCATCGACCTCGGCTTCGAGACTCGAGCGGATCAACTTGTCGCGCCGCAGAGGTTCGATCGCCTCGGTCACCTCTTCTCGCGCCGAGCGAATCCTTCCCCACCGTGTTGCCAACTCTTCATCCCGCAACCACCCCGCGTCATTCCCGCGAAGGCGGGAATCCATGGCGCCGTCATCCCCTGGATTCCCGCCTTCGCGGGAATGACGCAGGAGCGAGGCGAAATCGGGCCATTCCAGCATATGCACTGATTCGTCCTCTGCAGGACAGCGATTTTGCCAGATTTCCTCGGCGGTGAAGGGCAGGATCGGCGCGATATAGCGGGTCAGTGCGTGAAACAGCGTGTCGAGCACGGTGCGGTAGGCGCGGCGGGTGTCGGTGCCGCCGGGCAATTGCGGCCCGACATCGCAATAGAGGCGGTCCTTGCGGATATCGAAGAAGAAGGCCGACAGGTCCTCATTGGCGAAATCGGTCAGCGTGCGGACATATTTGCTGAAGGCGAAATCGTCGACCGCCTGCCTGAGTTCGCCGTCGAGTTCGGCGAGCAGATGCAGGATGTAGCGTTCGAGCTCGGGCATCTCGCCGACCGGCATGCGCTCGCTCTCGTCGAAATCGCCCAGCGCGCCGAGCATGTAGCGGAAGGAATTTCGCAGCTTGCGGTAGGTGTCGGTGACGCCCTTGAGGATCTCGGGCCCGATCCGGTGATCCTCGGTGAAATCGACCGTCGCTGCCCAGAGCCGCAGGATATCGGCGCCGTTGACGTCGATGATCTTTTGCGGGTCGAGCGTGTTGCCGGTCGATTTCGACATCTTCTTGCCCTGGGCGTCGAGCGTCATGCCGTGGGTCAGCAGCGCCTTGTAGGGCGCGCGCCCGCGCGTGCCGCAGCTTTCGAGCAGCGAGGACTGGAACCAGCCGCGATGCTGGTCGGAGCCTTCGAGATAGAGATCGGCGGGCGAGGCGAGGTCGGGCCACTTGCCGCTTTCGAGCACGAAGGCGTGGGTCGAGCCCGAATCGAACCAGACGTCGAGAATGTCGGTCACGGGCTCGTAATCGTCGAGGCTGTATTGCTCGCCGAGGATCGCCTGGTGATCGGCGGCGAACCAGGCATCGGCCCCGCCCTCGCGCACCGCTTCGACGATGCGGGCGTTTACCTCGGGATCGCACAGATATTCGCCGTCCTTGTCGGCATAGAGCGTGATCGGCACGCCCCAGGCGCGCTGGCGGCTGAGCACCCAGTCGGGGCGGCCCTCGACCATCGAGCGAAGCCGCTTGTGCCCGCGCTCGGGGACGAAGCGGGTGTCGTCGATCGCGGCGAGCGCGAGCTCGCGGAGGGTGGCGGGGGTACCCTTCCCATGCCCCACTTCCGTTCGCCCTGAGCTTGGCGAAGGGCTGTCCTTCTCCTCTCCGCCTTCGGAGAAAGAAAAGGACAGGGCTTCGACAGGCTCAGCCCGAACGGATTCCAATTTCACCGCTTCATCCATCCGTACGAACCATTGCGGGGTGCAGCGATAGATGACCTTGGCCTTGCTGCGCCAGCTATGCGGATAGCTGTGCTGGAAATTCTCGCTCGCCGAGAGCAGCGCCCCGGCCTCGCGCAGGTCGCTGCAGATCGGTCCGTCGGGCGCGTTGAATTTCTTGTTGATGACGCTGTTCGAGCCTTCCGAGCCGCGCGGCAGCCAGCCCCAGTCCTCGCGATAGACGCCATCATCGTCGACCGCGAAGACCGGATCGATGCCGTGTTCCTTGCAGGCGTAGAAATCCTCCTCGCCATGATCGGGCGCCATATGGACGAGGCCGGTGCCGGCGTCGGTGGTGACGTGATCGGCGGCGATGAAGGGGCGCGGGCGGGCGAAGAATTCGAGCGCCTGCTCCCATTTTTCCTTGCGGGTCGTCTCATCCCAGTCCGCGTCACCCCAGCGCAGGCTGGGGTCTATCCCGGACCCGCCGCGCGCATCACCGGTCTGGGATAGGCTCCAGCCTTCGCTGGAGCGACGGAGTTGGTTGTGCATCGGATGATGGGCGATGGTGCCGGCGAGGTCGGAGCCTTTTAGCTTAGGGCCGAACTTTCCTTGGCCAATCTCCCGAGTAAGAAGTGGGATCACTTGCGTGAGCAGAGGATCGTCGAGATCTATTGCGCGAGATCCGGCCTTGGTCTGCTTTAGCTTAACCGACCGTCGCAATCGATCTGCAAACTCAGACTTAAGCCCCTCTGCAATAAGTACTTTGGTACCATGAAGAGGATAGGCTTCCGCCAATTCCTCAAGCAGCTCAGGATCACCCCCAGCTACAATTTCGTAGAGCTGGTACTCAACATCCTCCCCATAAGCGATCGCCTGGTTTACCGGGATCGTCCAAGGCGTCGTCGTCCAGACCACCGCATAGGCCCCGACCAGCTCCTCTATCGGGCTCTCGACGATCTCGAACCCGACATCGATCTGCGTCGACGTGATATCCTGATATTCGACCTCCGCCTCGGCCAGCGCGGTCTTCTCCACCGGCGACCACATC
>JAIVHR010000065.1 GCA_020200935.1 Sphingomonadales bacterium | reverse complement strand
CGTCTGGGCATCGCTCGCCGAGCTCGACCGCACGGTGCGCGGGGTCGGCCGCGTCGTGCCGGGGCCACAATTGCAGACCGTCTCCAATCTAGAAGGCGGGATCGTCGAGGCGATCCTCGTCGAGGTCGGCGACAATGTCGAGGTCAACGACCCGCTGGTCCGGCTCGACCAGACGCAGACCACCGCCGCGATGTCCTCCAACCGCGGAAATTTCGAGGCGCTCGATATCAAGATGCGCCGGCTGCAGGCCGAAATTCGCGGCGAGCAGCCGCGCTTCCCGCGCCCGACGAGCCCGGCGATGGCCGACCAGATCGCCATCGAGCGCGCGCTTTATTCCTCGCGCATGGCCGATCTGGCGAGCATCACCCAGGCCGCGCGGGCGCGTATCACCCAGGCCTCGCGCGCGGTTTCCGAAGCGCAGGCGAATTATGCCGCCCGCGTCGCCGCGCGCGATGCCGCGCAATCGGAGGTCAGTCTGCTGCGCCCGCTGGTCGAGCGAGGCATCGAGCCGCGCTTCTCGCTGACCCAGGCCGAGAATCGGCTGTCGGTCTCGAGCCACGACGCGCAAGCCGCCTCGGCCTCGATCGGCCGCGCCCAGGCGAGCGTCGCCGAGGCGCAGGCGAGCCTCAACCAGGCCCGGCAGGACTGGCGTTCGCGCGCCGCCGACCAGCTCGCCACGGTCCAGGCCGAGCAGGCCGCGCTGCGGCGCAACCTGCCGGCCTTCGCCGACCGGCTCGAACGAACCGTCGTCCGCGCGCCGCGCGCCGGGCGGATCAACCGCGTGCTGGTGACCACCGTCGGCGGCACGGTCGCCCCCGGCGCGCCGATCGTCGAGATCGTGCCCTCCGACGAGACATTGGTCGTCGAGGCGCGGATCAGCCCGTCGGACATCGCGCAGGTCCGCGTCGGCGAACGCGCCCGGGTCGAGCTGACCGCCTATCGCTCGATCGTCTATGGCTATCTCGAGGGCGAGGTGACGGTCATTTCGCCCGACACGGTCCAGGATGAGCAGACCGGCGAATATTTCTACACCGTGCATATCGCCACCAGCGGTTCGCTGCGCGACGAGGACGGCAACCCCCTCCCCGTCGCCCCGGGCATGATCGCCAATGTCCAGCTGCTCGGCGACAAGCAGACGGTGCTCGATTATATCCTGACCCCGCTGACCCGGCTGGGCGAGAGCGCGCTGCGCGAATAACCCGTCCCGCTTTGGCACGATCGGCATCCACCGCCGACCGACTGACTCCGGCAAACGGGGATTCGCCAAGGGACCGCCCGGCATGTTTGAAATTTTCTTGCTTAAAAATCTTGCCTTTGCCCGCCGCTTCGGGCTTTTTAGGCGCATGCGCTGGGTGGCAGCGCGTTGGGGGGTCGCGCCCCGGAGACGGAGCCGTTCGCCGTTCCTTCGGCGCGATCCAGGTCATGGGTGCCTGTATGTGCGCGGCGAATCATTCTAAAACAGTTTAGAAAATGGCGAGAACCGACTCCTCGAATCCGTCCCAGCTGTTGACCGACAGCCAGAAGGCCTGCCTGCGCAAGGTCGGCCAGGGGATGACGTCGAAGGAAATCGCCCGCGAACTCGAACTGACCCCATCGACCGTCGATACCTATGTGACCCACGCAATCGCGCAGCTCGGGGCGAGCGACCGCCGCGATGCCGCGCGCCGTCTGGCCCGCTGCGAACGGTCCGAAGATTTCGGATCACAACCGTTGGCGGTTGCCTCGGGCTCCTCGGCGGCCATTCTGTCGTCCTCACAACGAGGTTCGAATTCGACGCACAAGCGTCTGTTCGGCCTCCCGCCCATCGGGGGAGAGACGAATGAGCTAGACTGGTCTGCACGGCAAATTGCCATTTTCAAAGTGGGAGCATTCGGGATCATCGTCATTGTGGGGCTCACCCTGGTGATCGCCGGCCTGCTCTGGGTCTTCGAGTAAATCGACCATCATCGAGACGGGGAAACGCGCTTCGGCGCGAGGGGGAAAGCTATGTATAATTTTGACGCCAATTCAATTCCGGCTCTGACCGAGAATACGCGTGCCGCGATCGCCGCGGCCGACGATGCGCTGCTGACGAACACGCAGATGCTCTCGACGATCCTGGAAAGCGTGAAAGCATCGGACCTGCCGATCAACGTCACGCAGGATCTCTACGGCAGCATGCTCGAGGGCGCGAACAAGCTGCTCGAAGGGCGCAAACAGCTGCAAAAGTCAGTCGCGACGATGCGGGCGATCGCCAAGCACAGTCCGCATCACGAACGCATGTATGGATGCCCGACCGATCCGATGGGGCTGGCCGGGACCGAGGCGACCAAGTCACGCTTGAGGGCCGTTTGAAGAAACGACCGGCCGGAGGGTTGTTGACTGGAGCCTGAAGAACATGATCGAACGAGCCTATGATAATCCCCCTGCTGTTCTGGACGCTGCTGATATTGTGTTGCGGCTACGCGGCGCTTCTCGGCGGCAGGGAAGGCAGGATGATGGCGGCGCTCATTGTCATCGCCGTTATCCTGACGGTTCCGGCGCAAAACATGCAGCAAGACTGGGGCGCGGGAATGAATGTCCCGGTCTTCCTGGTCGATCTGGCGCTGATGATCGGTCTCTATCTGCTGGCCATGCATTCGCGCCGCTATTGGCCGCTTTGGGTGGCGGGGTTCCATCTGATCACCATGACCACCCATCTGGCGACGCTTGCCGCGCCGACCTACGCCGTCAAGGTCTATTTCGGGCTCGCGACATTCTGGGCAGTGCCCGAACTGCTGATCATCGCCTTCGGAGTGGAACTGGATCGTCGCGCGGGAATCAGGGATCATGAGCTCGACCCGCCGCGGCGCGCGGAATGAATCTCGCGACCAGCAGGAACTCGCCGGGCTGAGCACGACGATGATGCGGCATTCCCGCCGCATCAAGCGCGCGCTCGATGCCGAGGACGACAGCGTCCGTCCGAAGCTCTCGGTGGTCCCCGGGCTCGAAGCCGACGATCCGAGCGAGATCGCGCCGTCGGAGATCCGCAAGATCAACGCCTATATCAAGGCCCATCGCCGGCGCGATCTGCTCTTCTCGCCGGGGATGTTCGGCGATTCGGCATGGGAAATGCTGCTCGACCTGTTCATTGCCAAGGGAGAAACGCGGCAGGTGACGATGGACAGCGTTTGCCTCGCCGTCGGGGTGCCGGCGAGCACCGCCTGGCGTAAATTCGCCGCGCTCGAAGAAGACGGCCTCGTCGCGCGTTACCCCGATCCGGATGATCGCCGAAAAACGATGGTCGAGGTCACGCCGGTCGGGGTTCATCGTATCAGGCTCTGGCTCAGCCAGCTCGAGGATTGCACCTCGATGGCGGGCTGACCCCTTAGCTTCCTCCAGAATGGCGTCTTTCCCACTGGCGCGCCCGGCCCGCGCTGCTAAGGCTTGGCTCGTGATGTCGAGCTCCGACGACGATGGGAAAAGCGAAGATATGCGCCGTGCATTGAAATCAGGCGGCTCCGCCGCTTTGTCCGAAGATCAGGCGATGCGCCTTTTGCATATGGCGATCGACGTCGCCGAGGATCTCGACGAACTGGAACGCAAGATCGACCCGCACGGGCCGCCGCCGCGCCATGCAGCATTGGCCTATCAGCGGCTGCGGCGGCTCAAGGGACCGCAGCGCGGCAAGAGCGCCTAGTCGCCTTCCGACAGCGGCAGCGCCGTCGTCGATTTTACCCGTTCCATCGCGAAGCGCGAGGTGACGTTCTTGAGCGGCACCCGCGCGATCAGCTGCTGGTAGAAACGGTCATAGGCGTCCATGCTCGGCACCGCGAGCCTGAGCAGATAATCGACATCGCCGGCCATTCGGTAGACCTCCATCACCTCGGGCATGTCGAGCACGGCATCGGCGAAGCAGGTGAGCC
>JAIVHR010000159.1 GCA_020200935.1 Sphingomonadales bacterium | reverse complement strand
TCCAGACGTTGCTCGGCCAGTCGGCGGTTATCGGCGCGCCGGTCGCCGCCGCGAATGGCGGCGCAGGCGGCACAGAAGGCGGCGGCGAAGGCGCGACGGCCAGCTCGTCACTCGCCATCGCCGGCCCGGGCGGCACCACCGCGACCGGTATCACCGCACCCTCGCCGGCGACGCCCTGCGCGGCGAGCGCGGAGAGCGAGGTGGCGATCTCGCGCGCGCCGGCATTTTCCAGATTGACGATCTCCATCGCCGAGGAATCGGTGTCGATGCGGCCGATCAGCGCGCGGATACGGCCGACATTGTCGGCGAAATCGACGACCACGAGGCTGTTGGCGTTGCGGTTGGCGGTGATCGAGCCTTCGGCGCTGACCAGCGGTTGCAGCGTTTCGATCGCCGCCGCGGCATCGATCGAGCGCAGCCGGAAGACCTCGGTGACGAGCTGGTTGGCGCTGGCGCCGCGGGTGCCGATGCGGCTCGGCTGACTGGCCGCGTTGGCGACCGGCTGGATACGATAGGCGCCGCCCGAGGTCGGGATCGCGACGAGGCCGTTGGCGCGCAGGGTCGAAAGGAAGATCTCGAAATATTCCGATCGGCTCAGCGGGCGGTCGGTGACCACAGAAACGGTGCCCTGGACCCGCTGGTCGACGACGAAGGTGCGCCCGGTGACGCGCGCGGCGTCCTGGATGAAGGCGCGGATATCGGCATCGCGGACATTGAGGATATGCTGCGCCGAAAGCGGCGCCGGGACGATCAAGGCGGCGGCGACGGCGATGGCGAGAAAGCGTTTGAACAAGGGCTATTCCAGGTTGATGGCGATGGGGACGGTCGTCGCGCCGCGCTCGACCTCGAGCGAGATGCGGGCGCCCGAACGGAGCTGCCGCGCCAGGGCGGAGGCGTCGGCGGTGCTGGTGATGCGGCGGCCGTTGACCGAAGTGATGACATCGCCCGAGCGCAGCCCCGCGGCCTCGAACAGCCCGCTGTCGCCGGCCGGCGCGACGGCGATGCCGGTGACCCGGCCGCCAGCATTGCGCGGGGTGAAGGCGATCGCGTTGCGCACCGCCTCAACGGTCAGCGCGGGCGTCTGGGAACAGCGCGATCCGCGCCACCGGATCGAGGATCACCGCCTGGGCCGGGCGCCAGTCGCCATAGGGCCCGACCGGGGTCGCCACCGTCCACACCAGCCGCACCGCCTGCAACGCGACGAGCAGGATCAGCAGCCCCTTGAGCCAGAAATAGAGATCGGGCGTCCGGAGCCTCCTGACCCAGGCCAGGTAATTGCGATCGATAACTGCCACCACGATTCGGATGCCCTCCCGCCTAGGACGCTAGCTACCCCAGGTGACAGGTGAATGAAACGCGCATGACATTGATGTTACACGCGCCCGCCTCGATCAGAATTTGGCGGCGAGGCTGAGAGCGAGCGTCGTGCCCCGCTCATAGAGCTGATTGACGATCGTCACTTCGCCGGTCTGGGTCTCGCGATATTCCTCGCCGGTGATGTTGCGCGCCTCGGCCTTCAATTCGAATTCCCGGCCCATGATCTCGAAGCCCTGGCGATAGACGATGTCGAGCGTCAGCCCGGGCTGCTCGACGAGATCGGGATCGAGCGCGCCGCCGGTGATCGGCCCGCGCGTCGTCACCCGGTCGCTGGCATAGTTGAGCAGCACCGTCAGCTGCGAAAGCCGGGAGGTATCCTCGATGCCGAACTGGAGGTTGGCGAGATGCTCGGACTGTCCGGTCAGCGCCGCGCCGTCGATGAATACCTGTCCCGCCGGGCGGATGCCGAGCCCGTCATTGAGGATCGTCGTATCGCCGCCGCCGACGCTGAGCTCGGACCGGGAATAGGTATAGTTGGCGATGCCGAACAATCGCTTGTCGGCCCAGAAATCGCCGCCCAGCCCGTCGAGCGGCAGATATTTCACCAGCTCGATCTCGGCGCCGTAGAGCGTCGCCCGCGGCGCATTGGCGAAGGTCGTGCGGAAGGCCGACGTACCGGCCGGAATGAAGGCGACGGGCTCGATCGGATTGTCGATCCGCTTGTAGAAGCCGGCGATCGAGACGTGCTCGCCGCGGGCGAAATACCATTCGAGACGGCCTTCGAAATTGAGCAGCTCGCTATCCTGAAGAAACGGATTGCCGAAGAACAGCCGGCCGCTGTCGGGATCAAGATATTCGGGGCGCGCGAGTTCGCGGAATTGAGGCCGGGCGATGGTTTTCGACGCACTGAGCCTCAGCTGCACATCCTCGATGAAGTTCCAGGTGATGGTCGCGGCGGGAAGGAAGTAGGCGTTGTTGAGCGGCGGCGTCTGGACGAGATTGCCAGCGCCGAACAGGTCCAGCGCGACGACTTCCTGCGTCGCATCCTCATAGCGCACGCCGGCCTCGACCTGGAAATAGGCGAAAGGTTCGGCCTGGAGCTTGGCATAGACGCCGTGGATCTCGAGACCCGCATCGTAAGCCTGCGAGCCGGTGTTGGTGTTGTTCTCCTGGAGCACAATGCCGTCATTGGGATTGTCGGGCGTGAAGCCGCCATAGATGTTGAAATCCGAAAGCAGATAGTCGGGACGTTCCTGGATAACCGGGAAAGGAAGGCCGCTGATCGGCACGAAGCTGAAATCCCGGCGGAAGGCGTCGCGGCTCGTATTCTGATAGGCATAGCCGCCCGACAGCACGAGGTTGATGCCGGTCGGCGGCGACCATGCGAGATCGAGCGCGCCGCTCCAGACATCTTCGTTCAGATCGCTGAAGGCGATATTGGCCTTTTGCGGGTTGGTTCGCAGATTGTTGACATAATCCCCGGCGATCGGATCGAGGAAATAGACGAATTCGCGCTCATAGGGCGCCTCGCGCTGCGAGTTGGCATAGCCGGCGCGCAGATCGGCCGAGATATCGCCGAACTCGAACTCGCCCACCGCCACCGCGTCGAACAATTGGCGCTCGATCCAGTTGGTGCGCTGGCGCATCTCGCCGGGCGGCGTGGTCGGGTCGATTTCGCCGGTGTTGATATTGTCGGCGCCCGAAAGCTGCGTCTGCTTCAGCGTATCGCGAAGATAGAGGCCGGTCAGCCGGATCGCATGTTCGCCGAATTCGAAGCCGGCGCCGAGCAGGCCGCTGACCACGACGTTGTTTTCGGTCCGCACGGTCCTTGCATCGTCGGCGATGGTCGCGCGCGTTCCCTGCTGCTCGATCGAATCGCGGGTGAACCAGCTGTTGCTGAAGCCCAAATTGGCGATCAGCCCGAATTCGGAATCGCCGATCAGCGTGTTGTAGCCGCCGCTGATATCGATGCTGTAATCGACCGGGATCTGATCCTGCCGAAACACCAGGCTGGTCGAGGCATTGACCAGGCTGGCGGCGAAATCCTGAAGGTTTCTTTCCGAATAGACATCGCCGACATTGAGCGGCGAACCCGAATTGAAGGCCTGGGCGAGGCCGTTCGGAATATCGCGCAGCCCGCTGTCGAAACCGGTCCAGTCGCTGTCCGATCCGCCATGGATATAGCCCTGCTGGCCGGTGGTCTCGGAATTATATCCGATCCCGCCGCCGATCGTCAGGAAGGATTCGTCGGGCACTGCCGCGGTGGTGAGGTTGATCAGCCCGCCGCCGAATTCGCCCGGATATTCGACCGAATAGCTTTTCTGCACGACCACGCTCGAAAGCAGGCTGGTCGGGAAGATATCGAGCGGCACGACCCGCTTGAGCGGATCGGGAGACGGCAACGGCAGGCCGTTGATAAATGCCTGCGAATAGCGGTCTCCGAGACCCCGGACATAGACGAAGCCCCCCTCGTCGACCGACAGGCCGGTGACGCGCTCGAGCGCGCCGGCGATGTCGCCGTCGCCGGTCCGGGCGATGTCTTCGTTGGAAAGGACCGAGATCACCTGGCTGTTGCTGCGCACCGGTTCGGGAATGAAGCGGCCCTGGACGATGATCGGCTCGCCGGCGGCGCCGGGCGCCGAGATGTCGACCTGATCGTCCTCCTCGGCCGGCGGCTCGCCGACTTCTTCTCCGGACGGTGGCGTGGCGGTCGACGCGTCCTGCGCGGCGGCCGGCACACCGTAGAGCGCCGTCGAGAGGACCAGCAGCTTGGCGAGCGGTTTCAACATGGAACGGTTCCTTGAATGTGAATTCCGGCAAGGGGCGGCGGCCGGGACCGCCGCCCCGATGCGTTTTCGTCTGTCAGCTGGCCGGCGAGTCGACGCAGGCGACCGGCGCGGAGAAGGAGACGTAGGACGCGTTGCACGACCAGTTCCGGTACCAGGTGTCGTTGGCGTCGCGGACGGCGCCGATATAGTCGACCTGGGTGAAGAAGCTGCTGAAGCTGGTGATGTTCGCCACCGCGTCGACGCCGTTCTCGGCATTGCCGTTGATGAAGATCGAGCTCAGCGTGTTGTTGTAGTCGCGGTCGTTATTGGCGTCTCCGGAGGCGTTGAAGGCGACCGCCTCGAAATTGTCGCCGTCGCTGTCGAACGCCTCGACATCGCAATCGAAGATCACCGAGCGGAAGACCGGAGGACCGTTCTCGTCGGGCCCGGAAGTCTGGACCGATTCGGCGGTGTCCACATCGAGGCAGAAGCCGGTGCCGACAACCACGCCGTTGAGGAAGGTGATATCGGGGCCGCCGCGCAGATGGATGGCCTTGTCGTCCGCCTTGCGGTGGATGAAGGTGAAGTTGGCGAGCTTGGCGTCCTGACGCGGCGTGGCGTCGAAGGCGCTGTCGTCGTCGGAGTCGATTTCCCAGCTCGTATCGCCGGCGTTGGGACGCTGGACATTGATCATGAACTGCGTCGCGCCGACATAGCCGAGATCGGTGTCGTAACCGTCATCGTCGGCGCCGGTGATCAGGATATAGCGCAGATTGACGCCGCCGCCGAAGATCTCGATCCCGTCATCGCCCGAATTGTGCGACTGGACATATTCCACCGTCGTGTTGCGGCCGACGCCGGCCAGCGTCAGGCCCTGCAGCTCGCGGTTCGGCGAGGAAGCCTGCCCGGTGTAGCGGAGCTGGACGTAGCGGAAGGTGCCGCTGTCGTCGGTGGCCGCGTCGCCGCCGTAAAAATCGTCGGGTCCGGCACCTTCGGCGAGCTGCTGGCAGTCGGCGCTGCCGCCCTGGACGTTGCCGATGCAGTTGGAGATCGGCGCGCGGCCGAGAATGAGCACGCCGCCCCATTGGTTGCTGTCGGCATCGGTCGAGTTGCCGAGGATGTTCTGGCGCGATGTCATGATGATCGGCGCCGTGTCCGATCCGTTGGCATTGATCTGCGATCCGCGATTGACGACGAGGAAGGTGGCGGCGCTTTGCGCGAAGATCGTCACGCCCGGATCGATGTTGAGCGATGCCGGATCGCCGCCCGCTTCATTGCCGTCGCCGCCGACATCGACGCCGACTTCGACGCGGCCGTTCATCGCATAGATGACGCCGTCGAGATCCTGGAGCGTCAGCGTGCTGGTGATCAGGCTCGGCAGCTGGCAGGCGCGGTTGTTGGCGATCACACCCGCGTCGGTGGTGCCCGACGGGCAGCTGTCGGCCGGGCCCGAGGAGGGTGGCGGCGGCGGCGGCGGGGCCGGAATCACGACGATGTTGCCTTCGCCGGGCGATGCGACATCGTCGGCGCCGCAACCGGCGAGCGTGACGGCAGCCGTGCCGATCAGCAGGGCGGCACGAAAATTCGAATTGGTCATTGGGAGGGCCTCCGCAAGGTGACTGGTCAAACGTGACGAACACAGCCGTGCGAAAGCGAATCGTCTGGAGCCCCCGCCTGCTGTTGGAGGCCCGCCTAGGGGTGGCGGGTGACCTGCCAATGAAGCTTCCGAGACTCTGATGCGTCCCTTATCTGACAGATCGGTGACAGCGTCCGCCGGAAGCCGAAGCGGGCGCGCAATCGCGCCAATCCGGCGGCGGCGTCAGCCGCAAGGCCGGAAAATAGAATGCGAAAAAAAAGAGAGGCCGGTGCGCCTTTCGGCGGACCGGCCCCGATTCTCAGGCTGGTGTCGGGCGCAATCGTGCGCCCGGGCGCGACCTAACGCGCGGCGATTTCGCTGCGCAGATTGTTCAAGCCGCGGCGCGCCGCCTCGCGGGTGGACACCACCTCGCCACCTGCGAGCACGATGTCGAAACTCTCGTCGCATTCGAGCGCGGCGCGATACATCTCGGCGGCGGCATCCATCCGGCCGAGCTGGGCATAGGCCGAACCCAGATTGATCATATGCGCCGGATCGTCGGCGAGCGTCGCCTCCGACAATTCGAGCTGGACGAGCGCTTGGTCGTAATTCCCCTCGACCATCGCCTGGAAGCCGAGCGCGCCCTCGGCATAGCCGATCTCCCGCGCGTCCTGCGCCTGGGCGGTGGTGGAAAATGCGATCAAGGCGGCGGCGGCGACGAATATCCTGTGCATGATTCCTCTCCTGTTGGAGAAATTATTACACTTATGTGACGTTCAATGCAATAAAACCGTCATGATTCGTCACAGGGCGCAGTTTTTCGCGCTTTTCGATCGCGGGATGGGATAGCGGGAGCCGCGAAAGGCCCGAATGGAATGCGGTCAATCGACCTCTTCGGTTTCGCCGACGCCATAGAGATGCGCCGTGCGGACGAAGCCGCCGCGGCCGTGAACGTCGAATTCGCACCAGCCGTTGCTACAGTTGCTGATGCGGCCGACGACCCCGGGCTCGGCGCGGTAGCGGATCGGCGCGCCCGGCTCGGGCGCCGCGCGCAGCGGGCGGATCTCGCCGGTGATCATCGCGGTGCGCTCGGCGCTCAGCAGGTTGACGAGCATCCAGCCTTCGACGCCGTCCGGGTCCTCGACCTTGCGCCAGTTGCGATAGACCTCGACGACGCGCACCGGCAGGTCGGCGCGCTGATAGAGCCAGCTGATCGGGAAGTTGCGGCCCGGCCCGGTCCGCATCCGCGCCTGGCTCGCCGAGATCGAGGCCCAATAAGGCGGCTCGCGATCCTGCGCCGCGGCCGGCGCCGGGAGCGCCAGCAGCAGCAGGCAGAGCCCGGCCAAACGCAACAGACTGGTCATCGCCGTCTTTCCCCTTCGAGGCCCCCTGTTAGCCCCCCGCCCGGCCCTGCTTCAAGCGCCGATTGCTTGACGCTCGCCCGGCAACAGGCCAATCGGACAGCCGATGGCCCAGCCCGTGCGACCCCGGACGATCGTCACCCGCAAGCTCCCCAACTCGGTCGAGCGGCGGATGGGCGAACTGTTCGAGGCGAGCTTCAACGCCGACGATCATCCGATGAGGGCCGAAGAGCTGCGCGCCGCCGTCGCCGAGGCCGATGTGCTAGTGCCGACGGTGACCGACGCGATCGACGCCGATCTGATCGAGGCCGCCGGGCCGCGGCTCAGGATGATCGCCAATTTCGGCACCGGGGTCGATCATATCGACCTCGCCGCCGCCCGCAAACGCGACATCCTCGTCACCAACACACCCGGCGCGCTGACCGAGGACACCGCCGACATGGTAATGGCGCTGATCATCTCGGTGCCGCGCCGCCTCGCCGAGGGCGAGAAGCTGGTGCGCTCGGGCAGCTGGCAGGGCTGGTCGCCGACCAGCATGCGCGGCCACCGGGTCAACGGCAAGAAGCTCGGCATCATCGGCATGGGGCGGATTGGCCAGGCGGTCGCGCGGCGCGCCGGCGGCTTCCTGCTCGACGTCCATTATCACAACCGCAAGCCGCTGCCCAAGGCGGTCGAGGAGCAGCTCGGCGCGACCTATCACGCCGATCTCGACGACATGCTCGCCGAGATCGACATCCTCTCGGTCAATTGCCCGCATAGCGAGGAGACGCACCATCTGCTCGATGCCGGGCGGCTCGCGCTGCTCGGGCCCGAAGCCTATGTCGTCAACGCCGCGCGCGGCGGGATCATCGACGAGGCGGCGCTCGCCGATGCGCTCGAGGCCGGCCGGCTCGCCGGCGCCGGGCTCGATGTCCACGAGCATGCGCCGAAGGTCGAACCGCGGCTGCTGGCGCTCGATAACGTCGTGCTGCTGCCGCATCTGAGCTCGGCGACCTTCGAGGGACGCGAGGCGATGGGCGACAAGGTGATCACCAACATCCGCGTCTGGGCCGACGGCCACCGCCCGCCCGACCAGGTGCTCGAAGGGTGGGTCTGACCGGCCAAGGGTCCCCACACCCGTTCGGGCCGAGCTTGTCGAAGCCCCGTACTTCGCTTTAGATACGGGCCGAAGAAGAACAGCCCTTCGACAAGCTCAGGGCGAACGGGAGGGCTCCGACAATGAAATGGCTATGGTCAGGAGCGCTTGCAGCACTCATTCCGGCCCCCGCCATCGCCCAGCCCGGCTTCCCCGCGCCGGTGATCATGAATTCGGGCGATGCCGCCTGGATGCTGACGGCGAGCGCGCTGGTGCTGCTGATGACCTTGCCCGGCCTCGTGCTGTTCTATGGCGGGCTGGTCCGGCACAAGAATTTCCTCTCGGTCGCGATCCAGTGTTTCGGCATCGCCTGCATCGCCTCGCTGATCTGGGTGGGTTTCGGCTACAGCCTCGTCTTTTCCGAAGGCTCGCCCTTTATCGGCGGGCTCGGCCTCGCCATGCTGTCGGGGCTCGGCGAGGTGTTTCCGGGCACGACCGTCCCCGAATCCTCCTTCGTCTTGTTCCAGATGACCTTCGCGATCATCACCCCGGCGCTGATGATCGGCGCCTGGGTCGAGCGCGCGCGTTTCGGCTGGGTGATGGCGTTCTGCGCGCTGTGGCTGATCGTCGTCTATATCCCGGTCGCCCATTGGCTGTGGGGCGGCGGCTGGCTGGCGACCCGCTTCGGCGCGCTCGATTTCGCCGGCGGCATCGTCGTCCATACCACCGCCGGGGTCTCGGCGCTGGTCGTCGCGCTGATGATCGGCCGGCGGCGCGGCTTTCCCTCGCGGCTCATCCCGCCGCACGGCGCGGCGCTGACGATGGCGGGCGCGGCGATGCTCTGGGTCGGCTGGTTCGGTTTCAACGGCGGATCGGGGCTGGCGGCGAATTTCGCGGCCGGCGCGGCGATCCTCAACACCCATGTCGCGGCGAGCATGGCGGCGCTGACTTGGGCGCTGATCGAGAAGATCAAATTCGGCAAGGTTACCGGCGTCGGCGGCATGCTCGGCGCGCTGATGCTGGCGGTGCTGATGGCGCCCGCGCTCGGCGGCACCGGCTATGCCGAAGGCAGCGGCATGGCGGACCAGCTCGCCGGCCAGGCAATCGCGGTGGTCGTCGTCGTATTGTGGTCGGCGGTGGCCACCGCGGCGATCGCCTGGCTGACCGGCATCGTCTTCCCGATGCGCGCGACCGAGGAGCAGGAGCATCAGGGCCTCGATCTCGCCCAGCATGGCGAAAAGGCCTGGGATTGGGATTGAGCCGGCCGGCCGGGCGTCAGCCCGCGACGAAGGCGCGCCAGGCGAGAAAGGCAAGAAACGGCAGGCCGGCCAGATCGGCGATCGCGATCATGCGCAGCGATTCAGGCCGGCCGTAGCCGGAATAGATGGCGAGGAATGCGAGCATCGACAGGCCGACCGCGATCACCGCCAGCTGCCGCACGGCGGGATCGAATGCCGCCCGAAGGCATAGGACAAGCACCACCGCGAACAGCGCCGCGCGATGATGGAGCAACGGAAAAACCGCCGCCGAGGGCTCGATACCGTAAAGCCGCGTGATCAGCGTAGGCCGGAACAACGCGAGCGCCGGCGCCAGATGAATCAGCGCGAGAATGAACCAGGCGAGCCTGTCGAGCATTCGGTATCCTGACCAGATCGCGGGTCGGTCGGCAACTATCCCGAAGGTAACGGCCGCTCGGGTGGTCCCCCTCGCCATCGCTGCGCGAGGGGGAAGATCTGATCATCAGTCCCCCGTCAGGATCCGGTCGACGAGCTGCTGGACGGTCGGGACGAAGCCGTTCGAATAGAACGGGTCCTTGCGGAAATTGCAGGCATTGTGGCCGGCGAACATCAGATTATGCTCCATCGGCCCGCCATGGACGATGTCCTGCAAGGTCTTCTGGATGCAGAAGGAGCGCGGATCGGCGAGCCGGCCGGTGGTGTGGTTGTCCTTGTCCTTCCAGCTCGAGAACTGGCACTGGCTGAGGCAGCCCATGCAATCGGCCTGATCCTTGCGAATGATCGCCGCCTCGTCGGCGCCGACGAAGACCAGCGTATTGTCGGGCGTCTTGAGCGCGGTGTCGTAGCCGCGCGCTTCCCATTCGCGGGCGCGCAGCAGATCGCCGCGGGTGACCCAGAAATTCTTGCCCTTGACCCCGGCATCGAGCTGGAACTGATGGTCGCCGGCGGCTTCCATCGAAAAGGCGATCTGCCGCTCCGAACGCGCCTCGAGATTGCGCAGGAATTCATTGCGCACGGCCGAGGAGTAAAAGCCGGTCGGCGAGAATTGGTGGAGCAGGATATCGCCCTCCTCGAGCTCCATCAGCTGGTCCTTCCAGGCCTCGGGGATCGGGCTTTCGCGGGTCAGCAGCGGCCGGGTGCCATATTGGAAGGCGACACGCCCAAGCTCGGGATTGTCGATCCAGTCCTCCCAGTCGCGCAGATACCAGACGCCGCCCGCCATCACGATCGGCAGTTCGTCCGAAATGCCCTCGGCGCGCATCACGTCGCGCAGCGCCTTGACGCGTGGATAGGGATCCTCGGGATTTTCGGGGTCCTCGGCATTCGACAACCCGTTATGGCCGCCGGCCTTCCAGGGATCCTCATAGACCACGGCGCCGAGCCATTCGGCGCATTTCGAATAGGCGCGCTTCCAGAGCGCGCGGAAGGCGCGCGCCGAGCTGATGATCGGCAGATAATGCACTTCATATTGCGCGGCGATGTCGGAGAGCTTGTAGGGCATGCCCGCACCGCAGGTGACGCCGGTGACGAGGCCCTTCGTCCTTTCGAGCACGCCGTGCAATACGCGCTGCGCGCCGCCCATCTCCCACAGCACGTTGATGTTGATCGCGCCCTTGCCGTTGGCGAGCTCGAAGGCACGGCGCACCTGCTCGACGGCGCCGTCGATCGCATATTGGACCAGCTCTTCGTGGCGTTCGGGGCGGCGCGCGCCGTGATAGATTTGCGGGATCCCCCGGCCGTCGGCGTCATAGCTGTCGGCATTGACCGCCGAGACGGTGCCGATGCCGCCGGCCGCCGCCCAGGCGCCCGAACTGCGATGGTTGGTCGCCGAGACGCCCTTGCCGCCCTCGATCAGCGGCAAAACCTCGCGGCCGCCATACACGATGGGCTCTAATCCCTTGAACATACCGTCTCCGACCCTGACACATACGAATCATAGGCCGGAAAGGCCTATCGAGCGAATATTTTATCAACGCGCGAAGCGTTCGGAATTTCCAAGCGCGGAGCCGTAAAGCCGTCGATATTCGACCAGCATCCGGCGTTCATCGAATTCGGCGCGCGCCTTTGCGCGATTGGCGGCGCCGAGCGAGGCGCGCAAATCGGCATCGCGCGCGAGTTTGTCAAGAGAAGCAACGAGATCGGAGCCGATCAGCGACCGGTTCTCCGTCGCGACCATCGCCGCGACGTCACCGACATCGGGCGCGGCGACGGGCTGCCCGGCGGCCATCGCCTCGACCAGCGAAATCGGAAATTGCTCGCTGTGCGAGGAGAGCGCGAAAATGTCGAACAGGCCGACATAGCGCCAGGGCCGATCGAGAAATCCCGGCATGACGAGCCGGCCGGCGATGTCGCAACGTTCGGCCTCGGCGGCGATCGCATCGCGCTCGGGCCCCTCGCCGACGATGACCAGCCGCGCAGGCGTCGACAGCTGGGCGACGGCGCGGACCAGCCGCGGCAGGTCCTTGACCGCGCGCAGCCCGGCGACGGTGCCGATGACGATCTCGCCCTCGCGGCGCGCGAAGCCGGGGATCGCGCCGGGCTCCGGGTCGGCATAGCGATCGACGGCGATGCCGTTGGCGATCCGCGCCACGCGCTCTTCCGGCTGCTTCCAGACCTCGCGGGCGATGGTCTCCAGCCGGCGCGACGGTACGACGAGCCTGGCCAGGGTCGGAAAGGCCAGCCGGCGATAGAGATTGCGCGTGGGCTTGAGCCGCTCGGCCTCGTCGGCGTTGAAGCCGTCCTCATGGTGGATGATCGGCGGCAGGCCGCGCCCGCCCAAACGGTGCGCCATCACGCCGTCGAGCGCGCCCCAATTATAGGTCAGCACGAGATCGAAGCGGCGCATATAGGCCGCGAGCGCCCGGAACCGGCCGGGGCCGGGGCGTCCGGCGAGCGGCGGCGCATCCCGAGGAAAATCGGCCGAGACGCCCGGGTCGATCGCCTCGCGCGCGCCGAGCGCATCGGGCATCGCGCTGACGATCGTGTGGCGCACGGCATCGCCGAGATCGTTGATGATCCGGACCGCCCGCGCCTCCTTCCCGCCGAGCGAGAAGGTCGAGTGGAGATGAAGAATATGCGCCGGCCCCATAGGCGCACTGTGCCCGAGCCGGCGTCCGCCTAAAAGGCGTAATTCAGGCGAACCACCAATTCGATCCCGCTCATGCCGATGTCGGTGGGGACCGTCGGCGTGTCGACGGTTCCGGCAAGGGCGTAGCTCTTCGACCCCAAACTGGTGTAGCGCGCCTCGACGCTGCCGATCACGCCGCCGCCGAACCAGCCGAGAACGCCGGCACCGGCGGTCCAGCCGGTGTGGGTCTGGCTCTCGCTGGCCGAAACGCTGCGCGTGCCGTCGGCGCCGTTGGCGACCAAGGTGGTGCCGGTGCTCGATACCCCGATCCGCGCCGCGGCGAGCCCGGCGGTTCCGAAAAAGACGAGATCCTGTTGGCGCATACCGGCCCGAAAACGCAGCGATCCCGAATATTCGGTTTCGATCGCCAGCTGGCTGGTTAGCGCGCGCGCTGGAACGGTGCTGCCGCTGGCGACGTCCTCGACCACCGTCACGTCGCTGACAGCATCGAAGACGCCCATCGAGACGTCGGCTTCGACGCCGAAGAGCATGTCGTCACTGGCGAAATTGAAGCCGATCTGGCCGCCGCCGAAAGGCTGGATGCCCGAATTCTCGCTTTGCGAGGGAATGGTTTCGCTCTCGGCCGGGATGACGACGGACGGATCGTCGGCACCCACGCCGGGAACCGTCTCGGCGGGCCGCATCACGACGCGGTCACCGATCGAATAGCTGTGCCGCCCCATGCCGGCATGGACGCCGACATAGAAGCCGTTGAAGGCGTCGTCGGCTTCCTGCGCCGAAACCCCCGAGACGGGGATCAGCGCGCAGACGGCGAGCGCGGAGGCGAGAGAGACGGATTTGGTGAACACGCGATACTCCTTACTGCTGCTCATGCAGCGCCGGCGGCGCATAGGCCTCGCCGCGTCATGTAGCAAGGCCCGAGAGATCGAAAGCCGGACTATTCGACCGACGACAGCAGCCGATCTATCGCCGTCACGGCCGCCGGTTCGTCGAGCAGCGGCGCGTGGCCGGTGTCGGGCACATCGGCGACCATCAGATCGGGTTTGCGGCGCTGCATCCCGGCGGCGGTCGCTTCGGACAATATGTTCGATCGCGCACCGCGCACGAGCAGTGTCGGCACCGACTTCAGCCCGTCAAAGGCCTTCCAAAGATCGACCCCGGCCTCGCCGCCCGGCACGCGGAAGGGTTCGGCGATACGCATGTCGTAATCGAAAGTGATCCGGCCCGACGGCTGGAGCTTGCAGAGCCGCTTGGCGAAGCCGAGCCAGTCCTCGATCCGCCAGTTGGGATAGGCCTCGCGGAAGCCGGCGCGCAGATGATGGGCGGCATGCATCCAGGTCGGATATTGCGCGCTCTTGCCGAGATAGCCGCGGATCTTCTCGACGCCTGCCGTTTCGATGTCGGGGCCGATATCGTTGAGC
>JAIVHR010000064.1 GCA_020200935.1 Sphingomonadales bacterium | reverse complement strand
ATCCAGCGATAGCGATCGATGATCTTGGCGATCGCGTTGGCGGCGATGCCCATCAGCGCCACCGACAGCAGCAGGCCGACGACGAGAATCCCCGGATGCTCGCGCGCCGCGCCGGCGACGGCCAGCACATTGTCGAGGCTCATCGAGACGTCGGCCAGCGCCACCGCCCAGACCGCGCCGGCGAAGCTCTTGGCGGGCCTCAGCCCCGAATGCTCGTCGCCCTCGATCTCGACGGAACCCGGGCTCTCGCCGCCGTGACGCAGCTCGCGCCAGAATTTCCACGACACCCAGAGCAGCAGCAGCCCGCCGGCGAAGATCAGCCCGACGACGCCCATCAGCCAGGTGACGATCAGAGCGAAGAAGATGCGCAGGATGAGCGCCGCGGCGATGCCGATCAGGATGACCTTGCGCCGCTGATCGTCCGGCAGCCCGGCGGCCAACGCGCCGACGACGATCGCATTGTCGCCGGCCAGCACGAGATCGATCATCAGCACTTGCAGGAAGGTGGCCATCGCCGCCGGTTCGCCGAGATTGGAGAAATCGGTGACGATGTTGTTCCACATGTCGCCGATGCTGCCGAGACCCGCCATTTGGGGCGCGGCGACGGCGAAGAGGGAAAGGAGGTCCAACATGCTCACGTGAACGCCCGTGCGCCGCTACTGGTTCATCGAATCGAAGAAATCCTCGTTGGTCTTCGAATCCTTCATCTTGTCGAGCAGGAACTCCATCGCGTCGACGGTTCCCATCTGCATGAGGATGCGGCGCAGCACCCACATCTTGGCGAGATTGTCCTTGTCGACGAGCAGCTCCTCCTTGCGGGTGCCCGACTTGCCGACATCGAGGCTCGGGAAGATGCGCTTGTCGGACACCTTGCGGTCGAGCACGATCTCCGAATTGCCGGTGCCCTTGAATTCCTCGAAGATCACCTCGTCCATCCGGCTGCCGGTATCGATCAGCGCGGTGGCGATGATCGACAAGGATCCGCCTTCCTCGATATTGCGCGCAGCGCCGAAAAAGCGCTTGGGCCGCTGCAACGCATTGGCGTCGACGCCGCCGGTCAGCACCTTGCCCGAGCTCGGCACCACGGTGTTGTAGGCGCGGCCGAGGCGGGTGATCGAATCGAGCAGGATAATCACGTCCTTTTTGTGCTCGACGAGGCGCTTGGCCTTCTCGATCACCATCTCGGCGACCTGGACGTGGCGCTGGGCGGGTTCGTCGAAGGTCGAGCTGATGACCTCGCCCTTGACCGAACGCTGCATGTCGGTGACTTCCTCGGGCCGCTCGTCGATGACGCGCGCCGACTTGTCCTTGATCGTCGGATCGTCCGAATCGAGGGTCAGCTTCTCGTCGGGATAGAGCGGCGTCAGATTGTCGAAATTGACCCGGGTGCGCAGATATTCGGGATCGTCGAAATTGATCTCGGTGACCTTGGTCAGCGCGAAATAGCGTTCGCCGTCCTTGGGGCCACGGATTTCGCCCTCGACCGTGTCGCCGGTCCTCAAACCGAATTTGCGCACCTGGTTGGGCGAGACGTAGATGTCGTCGGGGCCGGCGAGATAGTTGGCTTCGGGGCTTCTGAGAAAGCCGAAGCCGTCGGGCAGCACCTCGATGGTGCCCATGCCCATGATCATCTCGCCCTTCTCGCTCTCGGCCTTCAGGATGCCGAAGAGCAGATCCTGCTTGCGCAAGGTCGAAGCGCCCTCGACGCCGAGATCCTCGGCCATCTTGACCAGTTCGGCCGGCGGCTGCTGTTTCAAATCTTTAAGATGCATGTGGGGTGTCCTGAACGCACGGATAGTCGGGAATCGGGCGCGAAGCGGATAGGGTTCTGATCGCACCGGGAAAATCGTGAACGCCGCACCAGGAAGTGGCGGCGGAAGGCTTGGGTGCGAGTTAGGAGCGGCGGCGCTTCAAGTCAAGAAAATGGTCGAATGACGACGAGAATCACGATCAGCGCGACGGCGATCCCGGGCACCTCGTTGATCAGCCGCATGGTCCGCCCGCTCATCGTCCGCTTGCCGGCGGCGAGCTGCTTGCGATAGGCCATCAGCCAGCCCTGATAGCCCGACAGCAAAACGACCAGCAGCAGCTTGGCATGGAGCCAGGGCTGCATCCATGCGTCGGTGACATAGGCGAGCGCCAGCCCGAGCACCCAGACGATCAGCATCGAGGGATTCATGATGATGTTGGCGAGCTTCGCCTCGCGTTCGATCCAGGCCTGGTCCTCGCGCGATCCGGCGCCCGATTCCTGATGATAGACGAAGAATCGCGGCAGCATGAACAAGCCCGCCATCCAGAAGATGACGAAGATCAGATGCGCGGCCTTGAGCCAGGGATACAACAAGTAGATCCACTCCATCGTCTATGCCTCCCGCACCAGCGCGATCAGCCGCTCGACATGCTCGATCGGCGTATCGGGGAGGATGCCATGGCCGAGGTTGAACACATGCGGGCGGCGGGCGAAAGCCCCCTTGATCCTTTTCACCGCTTCGGCAAGCCGCGCTCCGCCCGCGATCAGCGCCAGCGGATCGAGATTGCCCTGCACCGGAAGATCGGCGGGAAGCGCCTCATCGGCCCATTGCGGATCGACCGTCTCGTCGAGCCCGAGAACATCGACCTTCGTCTCGCGCGCATAGGCCGCCAGCTTGCCGCCGGCGCCCTTGGGAAAGCCGATTACGGGAATATCGGGGTGGCGCTGCTTGAGCCGCTCGACGATTCCCGCGGTCGGCGCGATTACCCAGCGCTCGAACTGGTCGGGCGAGAGGCTGCCGGCCCAGCTGTCGAACAGCTGGACGGCATCGACGCCGGCATCGACCTGGCCCGACAGATAATCGACGGTCAGATCGGCGATCGCACGGATGATCGCGCTGAAGCGTTCGGGGTCGGCGTAGGCGAGCCGCCGCGTTTCAGCCTGATCGCGGCTGCCCTGGCCGGCGACCATATAGGTCGCGACGGTCCAGGGACTGCCGGCGAAACCGAGCAAGGTCGTTGCCGGCGGCAGTTCGGCGCTCACCCGCCGCACCGTCTCGTAAACTGGATCGAGACGATCGAGCTCGGGCGAAAGCGCATCGAGATCGCTATCGACGAGCGTCGGCGAAAGCCGCGGCCCCTCGCCCTCGACGAAACGCAAATCCTGCCCAAGCGCATGCGGGATGACGAGAATGTCGGAAAAGAGGATCGCCCCGTCGAAGCCGAAGCGGCGGATCGGTTGCAGGGTCACCTCGGCCGCCGCCGCGCTGTCATGGACGAGATCGAGAAAACCGCCCTTGCTCGCCCTGAGCGCACGATATTCTGGAAGATAGCGCCCCGCCTGGCGCATCAGCCAGATCGGCGGCACGCTTCGCCGCTCACCTCGCAGCACCGAGAGCAGGGGCCGATCCGTTCCGATGGTCTCTTCTATCAAATCAATTCTTTATAATAAGAGTCTGTTGGAGTCAGTTGAGCGCTTGGCAGCGGGGTTTATGCGCTCCACCCTTTGATGCCAACAGCTTGACTCATGCAAGCCGTACGAACGCCACGGAGTCGCATTGCCCGTCCCGATGATTCACAGGCTGTGGGTATCATCGATGCTCTGTGAACGAGTCTGCGGAGCGAATCCGGCGCGGCGTCGCTTGCTTCTATCCCCGGCATCGCGCTAGCGCTGCCCGCGGGCTTCTCCACAGCCTTGTTCGGAGCCAGCGCGATGATCCGTCTCCATCTCCATCTGATCTCCGATTCGACCGGCGAGACGCTGGAGAATATCGCCAAGGCCGGGCTCGCCCAGTTCGACGGCGTCGAAACGGTCAAGCATTTCTGGCCGATGGTGCGGACCACCGGGCATCTCGACCGGGTGTTCGAAGATATCGCGCGCCAGCCGGGTCTCATCCTCTATACTTTGGTCGATCACGAGGCGCGCGAGCAGCTCGAACGGCGCTGCCGCCGGGCCGGGATACCGGCGGTGTCCGCGCTCGATCCGGTGATCGACGCATTGTCTCGGCTGCTCGGCATGGAGGCGAAAGAACGGATCGGCGGCCAGCATATGCTCGACAAGGCATATTTCGACCGCGTCGAGGCGATCCAATATACGATCGCCCATGACGACGGCCTCCATCACGAGGATTGGGAGCAGGCCGATATCCTCCTGACCGGCGTCTCGCGGACCTCGAAGACGCCGACCAGCATCTATCTCGCCAATCGCGGCTACAAGGTGGCCAATGTGCCGCTGGTCGTCGAATCGCCGCCGCATGAATCGCTCTACGATCTCGCCAATCCGATGATCGTCGGCCTGACGACGAGCCCCGACCGGTTGGTCCAGGTCCGGCGTAACCGGCTGCTGTCGCTCAACCAGGCGGCCGAGACCGATTATGTCGATGGCGAACGGGTCAAGTCCGAGGTCGCCTTCGCGCGGCGGATCTTCGCCGACAAAGGCTGGCCGGTGATCGACGTCACCCGCCGCTCGATCGAGGAGACCGCGGCGGCGATCATCAATCTGCTGTCCGAAAGCGGGACGGAGAGCGCGGAGAGCGAACGATTGGTCTGATCCTCGCCTCGCAAAGCGCCGCGCGGCGGGCGATGCTCGAAGCGGCCGGCGTGCCTTTCGAAGCGATGGCTGCCGGCGTCGACGAGGATGCCGCCAAAGCGTCGCTGCTGGCCGAAGGCGTCTCGCCGCGCGATCTCGCCGATGCGCTGGCCGAGCTCAAATCGCTGAAGCTCTCGCAGCGCTTCCCCGAGCATCTCGTGCTCGGCTGCGATCAGGTCGCCGAGCTGGCCGGTATGGTGTTCGACAAGCCCGAGAGCCGCGAGGCGGCGGCCGATCAGCTGCGGCGCTTGCGCGGCAAGCGGCACCGCCAGATCAGCGCCGCGGTGATCTCGGCGGGCGGCGCGCCGGTCTGGCGCCATGTCGACGTCGCGCATCTGACCGTGCGCGATTTCTCCGACGTCTGGCTCGAGCGCTATCTCGATGCCGAATGGCCGGCGATCGGCGGCTGCGCTGGCGGCTATCGGCTCGAAGAGAGGGGCGCGCAGCTCTTCTCGAAGATCGAGGGCAGCCATTTCACCATCCTCGGCCTGCCGCTGCTGCCGCTGCTCGCCTATCTGCGCGAACGCGGGGTAATCGGCACCTGAGATGAAGCTCGCCACTCCCCCCGTTCGTCCTGAGCCTGTCGAAGGACTGTCCTTCCTTTCATCCGCCCGCAAGGAAAGGGCAGGGCTTCGACAGGCTCAGGA
>JAIVHR010000063.1 GCA_020200935.1 Sphingomonadales bacterium | reverse complement strand
GGAGCGAGCATGCCGTTATTCTCGACATAGCTGAATCCGCCATTGTTGCAGCAATAGAGCTTGCCGTCGGGGCCGATGGCGAGGCCGTTGGGCCCGCCGCCCGGCTCGGCGACGGTCGATTTGGTGCCGTCGGGATGGACGCGGGTGATCTTCTCTTCCGCGATCTCGACGAGGATGACGCTGCCGTCGGCCATCGCCACCGGACCCTCGGGAAAGCGCAGGCCCTCAGCCACCAATTCGAAATCCGCCATGAGTGTCCCCTCCCGTCATCCTGAACTCGTTTCAGGATCCATATACTCTGCCGTTACCAGCCATATCGCAGCGTTGCAGCTTATGGATGCTGAAACAAGTTCAGCATGACGATAAGGAATGGGGCGTTGCGGGGCGGCGGGCTGCTATCTAGATAGGCCGCGAAACGGAGACCCCCTATGGCCGACACCCCCGCCTACCCGACCGACCTTCAGCTCTATATCGACGGCGAATGGATCGGGCGCGGCGATCGGGACGTGCAGGCGGTGGTCAATCCGGAAAGCGGCGAGACGTTGGCCGAACTGCCGCTGGCGACTACCGACGATCTCGACCGCGCACTCGCCGCCGCCGAGATCGGCTTCCGGGAATGGCGCAACCGCGACGTCAATGAGCGCGGCGCGATGCTGCGGAAGACCGCCGAATTGCTGCGCGAACGCGCCGGCGAAATCGCGCCGCTGCTGACCATGGAGCAGGGCAAGCCGGTCAAGGAAGCGATCGGCGAGGTGATCGGCGCAGCGGCGCTTTTCGACTGGTTCGCCGAGGAGGCGCGCCGCGCCTATGGCCGGGTACTCGTCCGCCCGCCGGGCCAGCGCTCGATGGTGCTGCAGCAGCCGATCGGCCCGGTCGCCGCCTTCAGCCCCTGGAACTTCCCGCATTTCCTGATGGCGCGCAAGCTCGCCCCGGCGCTCGCGGCGGGCTGCTCGATCATTTGCAAGCCGCCCGAAGAGACCCCGGCCTGTGCCGCCGCGCTGATGAAGTGCGTCGCCGATGCGGGCGTGCCCGGCAATGTCGCGCAACTCGTCCACGGCGTCCCGGCCGAGGTGTCGAGCCATCTCATCGCCTCGCCGGTGATCCGCAAACTCAGCTTCACCGGATCGGTGCCGGTCGGCAAGCATCTGATGAAGCTCGCCGCCGAGAATGTCACCCGGACGACGATGGAATTGGGCGGCCATGCGCCTGTGCTGATATTCGACGATTGCGATCTCGACCGGACGCTCGACATCCTCGTGCCGCAGAAATTCCGCAATGCCGGCCAGGTCTGCGTCGCCCCGACGCGCTTCTACGTCCAGAGCGGCGTCTATGACCGCTTCGTCGAGGAGTTCACGAGCCGCACCGAACAGTTCACGGTCGGCTCGGGGCTCGAGGACGCGACCCAGATGGGCCCGCTCGCCAACGCCCGGCGGCCAGAAGCGGTCGGCGCGCTGATCGATGAGGCCAAGGCCAACGGCGCGCGCGTCGCGACCGGCGGCGCGCGCTATACGCCGACCGGCAAGGATGGCGGCTTCTTCTTCCAGCCGACGGTGCTCGCCGATGTCCCGCTCGAGGCGCGGATCATGTCCGACGAACCCTTTGGCCCGGTGGCGTTGATGCGGCCCTTCGACAGCTTCGACGAAGCGATCGAGCAGGCGAACCGCCTGCCCTACGGCCTCGCCGCCTTCGCATTCACCGAGAATGGCCGCCAGGCCAACCGGCTCGGCGATCTGATCGAGGCCGGCATGGTCGGCATCAACACCGTCGGCATATCGAGCGCCGACGCGCCGTTCGGCGGCGTCAAGCAATCGGGCTATGGCAGCGAAGACGGGATCGAGGGTTTGCAGGCCTATATGGTCACCAAGGCCGTGCATCAGGCGTGATGCGCATGCCTGTCCAAAATTCCCGTCATGCTGAACTTGTTTCAGCATCTATACGCTGAGGCATCGCAAGAATGGCACCGACCGAGTCTATGGACCCTGAAACAAGTTCAGGGTGACGAAGTTGGAAGTGAAGCAGAGAAGGCAATCCCCATGACCACCCGCACCGGCGGCCGGATCCTCGTCGACAATCTCGTGGTCCAGGGCTGCGACCGGATTTTCACCGTGCCCGGCGAGAGCTTCCTCGCGGTGCTCGACGCGCTCCACGGTTGCGAGGAGATCGACCTCGTGGTCTGCCGGCAGGAGGGCGGCGTCAGCTTCATGGCCGAGGCCGACGGCGCGATGACCGGGCGGCCGGGGATCGCCTTCGTGACCCGCGGCCCGGGCGCGACCAACGGGTCGATCGGTGTCCACGTGGCGATGCAGGATTCGGTGCCGATGATCTATTTCATCGGCGATGTCGCACGCGGCGATCGCGACCGCGAGGCCTTCCAGGAGGTCGATTTCGCGGCGATGTTCGGTCCGCTTTGCAAATGGGCGGCGCGGATCGACGATGCGGCGCGAATCCCCGAATATGTCGCGCGGGCATATTCGGTCGCGATGAATGGCCGGCCCGGGCCCGTCGTGCTCGCACTGCCAGAGGACATGCTGCGCGACGATGTCGAGGCGCTCGATCGCCCGAAAGTGATCCGCCCGGCCCAGCATCCCGATCCCGAGGCGATGGAAAGCCTGATGGGGCTGCTCAAGGATGCCGCCTGCCCGGTGGCGATCGTCGGCGGCGCCGACTGGTGCGAGGGCGCGTCGCATTATTTCCGCGAGTTCGCCGAGGCGATCGGGCTGCCCATCGCCTGCGGCTTCCGGCGGCAGGATGCGATTCCCAACGAGAGCCCGGTCTGGGCCGGCAATCTGGGTTACGGCCCCAACCCGAAGCTCGTCGAGCGGGTCAGGGAGGCCGATCTGCTGCTCGTCGTCGGCGCGCGTCTCGGCGAGGCGACGACCGACGGCTACAGCCTGATCACGCCCGACCATCCGGACCAGATCCTCGTCCATGTCCATCCCGATCCCGAGGAATTGGGCCGGGTCTACCGCACCGATCTCGCGATCTGCGCCGATATGCGCGAATTCTGCGAAGAAGCTTCGCTCTGGGATCACGACATCATCGATTTCGATTGCGGCAGGGAAGCGCATGCCGAATGGGAGGAATGGAGCACCGTCGAGCCCAACGACGATCTCAAGCTCGATATCGCGCAATGCGTCGCGGCGGTGCGCGAAAAATGTCCCATGGACAGCATCATCTGCAACGGCGCCGGCAATTTCTCGGGCTGGTGGCATCGCTATTGGCGCTATGCCGGCCCGTGCAGCCAGCTCGCGCCGACCGCCGGCGCGATGGGATACGGCGTTCCGGCCGCGGTCGCGGCGGCGCTGCGCCATCGCGACCGGCAGGTGATCGCCGTGTCGGGCGACGGCGATTTCCTGATGAACGGACAGGAGCTGGCGACCGCCGTCCGCTATGGCTGCGACATGCTCGTCTTGATCGTCGATAATGGCAGCTACGGCACGATCCGCATGCATCAGGAGCGCAATTATCCGGGCCGAGTGACGGGAACCGAGCTCGTCAATCCCGATTTCGCGGCGCTGGGCAAGGCCTATGGCTGCTGGGCCGAGACCGTCGAGCAGACAGCCGATTTCGCCCCCGCGCTAGACCGCGCGCTCGGCGAGAAGGGCGTCAAGCTGCTGCACCTCAAGATCGATGTCGAGGATCAGCTGGCAGCCGGCGGCCTCGCTGTGGCGAAGCTGCGCGACAGTTAGGGCCGGACCACTTTCAGCTCTGCAATGTCCTTGAAATCAGAAGTGTCGATAGGCCGCTACCGCCTCGTCTTCGAACGGAAGCACCGCGATCCCTTCCATAACGATATGCAGTCGTTTGCGCCGTATACCCAAATCTTCGCGATCAAAATGCAGGCCGCCCTCCAGCTCGATGGCGGTCACGACCGAAATCGCGAGCATATCAGGAACCGCCCGCAACCGCTCCAGCAGGTCGCTATCACCATCGCGCATCCTGATGACGACGTTGGTGTCGAGAAGGTACATCTTCTATGGCTGGCCGGTACGCTTGGGCGCGACGAATGGCGGTCTTTCGGCAATTCTCTTCGGCTTGGGCAATTCGTTCAATCGACGGATCATCTCATCGACGGAAATCAGCTTCTTTTTCGGTCGGATGGTCAACGTGTCACCGACCTTCTCGATAATAACCTCGATATCGTTCTCGAACGCCACCTCTTTCGGCAGCCGCACGGCCTGGCTGTTGCCACTCCGGAACACCTTGCTCTCTACGGCTCCCATCGCTCTCACTCCTGTATATACAAATGTATATACAGTATCGCGTCGGGCGATCAACGCTAAATCAAGCCGGCCAGCGGGCTCGAGGGGTCGGCATATTTGCGCGTCGCCATGCGACCCGAACGGTAGGCCAGGCGGCCGGCCTCGACGGCGAGCTTCATCGCGCGGGCCATGTGGATCGGGTGTTTGGCTTCGGCGATCGCGGTGTTCATGAGGACGCCATCGCAGCCCAGTTCCATCGCCACCGCCGCGTCCGACGCCGTGCCGACCCCGGCATCGACGAGCACCGGCACCCTGGCGCCCTCGACGATCAGCCGGATCGTGACGCGGTTCTGGATGCCGAGACCCGAGCCGATCGGCGCGCCGAGCGGCATGATCGCGACCGCGCCGGCCTCTTCGAGCTGTTTGGCGGCGATCGGATCATCGACGCAATAGACCATCGGCTTGAAGCCTTCATTGGCCAAGGTCTCGGTCGCGCGCAGTGTCTCGCGCATGTCGGGATAGAGCGTCTTCGCCTCGCCGAGCACCTCGAGCTTGACGAGGTCCCAGCCGCCCGCCTCGCGCGCCAGCCGCAAGGTGCGGATCGCCTCCTCGGCGGTGAAGCAGCCGGCGGTGTTGGGAAGATAGGTGACCTTCTTCGGGTCGATGAAGTCAGTCAGTATCGGTGCGTCGGGATCGGTGACGTTGACGCGACGCACGGCGACGGTGACGATCTCCGCGCCCGAGGCTTCGAGCGCCGCCGCATTCTGCTCGAAATCTCTGTACTTGCCGGTGCCGATGATCAGCCGCGAGCGGAAGCTCCTGCCGGCGACGGTCCATGTGTCGTCATCGAGCCGCCCGTGATCTCCGCCGCCGACGAAATGGACGATTTCGAGTTCGTCGCCATCCTCGACGATGACATCGCCGAGCGTCGAGCGCGGCACGACTTCGAGATTGCGTTCGACCGCGACCTTTTCGGGAACGAAGCCCAGCTCGCTCGCCAGCTCGGCGATGGTCAGCCCCTCATGCACGCGGCGGTGTTCGCCATTGATGCGGACCATGATGGTGTCGCGGCCGGTTGTCTCCTTCATTGCATTTCCTGGCTGTTGCGCACGGGTCGACAGCCTATATGTGTGTCGCTTCACCGACAACAACCGGATCCAGGCGCCGCATGGCCGAAAAGCCCGTCATCTATGTCCTGAACGGCCCGAACCTCAACCTCCTCGGGACGCGCGAGCCGGAGATCTACGGCGCCGACACGCTCGACGAGATCGCCGGCCGGCTCGAGGATCGCGCGCTCGAACTCGGGCTCGCGGTCGACATCCGCCAGTCGAGCCATGAAGGCCATCTGATCGACTGGCTGCACGAAGCGCAGGCCGAGGGGGCCAAGGCGGTGCTGCTCAATGCCGGCGGATTCACGCACACATCGGTGGCGCTGCATGACGCGATCCGCGCCGTCGAGACGCCGGTGATCGAGGTCCATCTCTCCAACCCGCAGGCGCGGAATGATTTTCGCCGCCGCAGCCTGGTCGGCGAGGCGGCGCGCGGAACCGTCGCCGGGTTCGGCGCGCTCTCCTATCTGCTGGCGCTGGACGCGGCGGCCAAGCTTTGAGTATGAGGCGAAACATTATTGCCGTACTGTATGGGGCATCAGGAAAAGGGTTCGCACATGCCGAGTGAACAGGGCGACGACGGCGCCATGAAGATCGATGCGAGGCTCATTCGTCAGCTCGCCAAGATGCTCGACGAGACCAATCTGACCGAGATCGAGGTTGAGGATGGCGATCGCAAGATTCGCGTCGTTCGCGGCGGCGCGGCGGTGGCCGTGGCGCCCGCTGCAATTCCTCCTGCCGCGTCGGCCGCGCCGGCTCCGTCCGGCGGGTCAGAAGCGTCCGAGGGCGGCGCGGTCGACGCCAACGCGGTCAAATCGCCGATGGTCGGCACGGTCTATATGTCGCCCGAACCCGACGCCCAGCCCTTCATTTCGATCGGCGATGCCGTCGCCGAGGGCGATACGCTGCTGATCATCGAGGCGATGAAGGTGATGAACCAGATACCCTCGCCCAGATCGGGCAAGGTCACGAAGCTGCTCGTCGAGGATGCCGAGCCGGTGGAGTTCGACCAACCGCTCGTCGTCATCGAATAGGCGCCGCATGACGATCAACAAGGTCCT
Organism: Sphingomonadales bacterium; assembly: GCA_020200935.1. GTDB lineage: Bacteria > Pseudomonadota > Alphaproteobacteria > Sphingomonadales > Sphingomonadaceae > Parasphingopyxis. Next base: position 2,260 of record JAIVHR010000063.1, on the reverse strand, counting down.
GATTGCCAATCGCGGCGAGATCGCGCTCCGCATCCATCGCGCCTGCCACGAAATGGGCATCAAGACCGTCGCCGTCCATTCGACGGCCGACGAGGAGGCCAAGCACGTCAAGCTGGCCGACGAGGCGATCTGCATCGGGCCGCCGCCGGCCGCCCAAAGCTATCTCAACATCCCGAACATCATCTCGGCCGCCGAGATCAGCCAGGCCGACGCGATTCATCCCGGATACGGCTTCCTTTCGGAGAACGAGAAATTCGCCTCGATCGTCGAGGATCACGAGATCATCTGGATCGGCCCCAAGCCCGAACATATCCGCACGATGGGGGACAAGGTCGCGGCGAAGAAGACCGCCGGCGATCTCGGCATCCCGCTGGTGCCCGGCTCGGACGGCGCGGTGGGGGATATCGGCGAGGCGCGAAAGGTCGCCGAGGAAACAGGCTATCCGCTTATCGTCAAGGCGGCGTCGGGCGGCGGCGGCCGCGGCATGAAGCTGGTCGAGGACCCGGACAAGCTCGAGACACTGATGAGCCAGGCGCGCTCGGAAGCCAAGGCGGCCTTCGGCGACGATACGGTCTATATCGAGAAATATCTCGGCAATCCGCGCCATATCGAGTTCCAGGTCTTCGGCGACGGCGAGGGCAATGCCGTCCATCTCGGCGAGCGCGACTGTTCGCTCCAGCGCCGCCACCAGAAGGTGCTCGAGGAGGCCCCTTCACCGGTGATCACCGACGAGGAACGCGCGCGGATCGGCAAGCTTGTCGCCGATGCGATGGCCGAGATGGGCTATCGCGGCGCCGGCACGGTCGAATTCCTGTATGAGGACGGCGAATTCTTCTTCATCGAGATGAACACCCGGCTGCAGGTCGAGCATCCGGTGACCGAGATGGTGACCGGGCTCGATCTCGTCCGCGAGCAGATACTGATCGCCGACGGCCAGCCGCTCTCGATCCGGCAGGAAGATGTCGTGCTGCGCGGCCATGCGATCGAATGCCGGATCAATGCCGAACATCCCAGGACATTCGCGCCCTCGCCGGGCAAGGTGAAGCAATATCACCCGGCCGGCGGGATGCATGTCCGCGTCGATAGCGGGCTCTATTCGGGCTATACCGTCCCGCCCTATTATGATTCGATGGTCGCCAAGCTGATCGTCTACGGCACCAACCGCGAGCGCTGCATCATGCGATTGCGCGGTGATCAGCATGCGCCGGCCGGCGCGCTCAGACCGATGCTGGCCGATGAGGAGCATGGTTTCGCAACGATTCCAATCGGTTCCGGCTGGCCTTCGGGCCTCGTGCCCGTCGCCACCTTCGCCGAAGCCGAAGGCGCGAGCGTCATCGCGCTGGCGGCGATATTGAAGGGCATCGGCATCGCGCATCAGGCAGGCTGGGCGAAGATCACGATCGGCGCCGACAGCCGGCTCGACGATGTCGGATTGAGCGCGAGAATCGCCACGGCGCTTGCCGAAAAAGGCATCAGTGCCAATATAGTCGCCGCCTATCACCGCGATCACCTCTTCGTCCCCTGGGACCGGCGCGACGAGGCGATGGCGATCCTGAACGCTTTGTCGGATCCAAGGGAGTAACCGCTTCGATGCAGGCCATCATCTACCACAATCCGCGCTGCGGCACTTCGCGCAAGACGCTGGAAATCCTCGAAAAGGCGCCCGGCGTTGCGGTGCGCGTGATCGAATATCTGAAACACCCGCCGACCAGCGAGAGGCTCGCCGAGCTCTATGAGCGCGCCGGCATGACGCCGCGCGAAGGGCTGCGCGCCAAGGAACCCTTGGCCAGGGAAAAGGGCCTCACCGACCCCAACGTCACCGATGACGAGATCCTCGCGGCGATGGTCGAACACCCGATCCTCATCAACCGGCCGATCGTCGAGACCAAAAAGGGGGTCCGCCTTTGCCGCCCGCAGGATCTGGTGAAGGAACTCATCTGACGCGGGCGCCGTGCGCCGTCCCGTTTCGGGATGGAACCGACCCGGCGATTGTCGCCCCGAGACGAAGGCGATAGGCGTGCCGCATGGTGCGCATAGCGGTCTACAGCCTCAAGGGCGGCGTCGGAAAAACCACGCTGGCCGTCAATCTCGCCTGGTGTTCGGCGACCCTCTCGTCGCGCAAGACGCTGCTCTGGGATCTCGATTCGCAGGCCGCGGCGAGCTTTCTCGTTGCCGGCGACAGGAAGCCGAAGCGCCGCGCCGAGGCGGTCTACGAACGCGAGATCAAACCTTCGAAACTGATCCGATCGACCGATATCGA
>JAIVHR010000062.1:6167-11500 GCA_020200935.1 Sphingomonadales bacterium | reverse complement strand
GTCCGATCTTCGCGATTCCCCCGCTGCTCGAACGCTTCGATCTCAAGGTCGACGATATCGGTCTCTGGGAATTGAACGAGGCCTTCGCCGTCCAGGTCCTTTATTGCCGGGACAAGCTCGGCATCGACAATGATATCCTCAACGTCAACGGCGGCTCGATCTCGATCGGCCATCCCTACGGCATGACCGGCGCGCGCTGCACCGGCCATGCGCTGATCGAGGGCAAGCGGCGCGGCGCCAAATATGTCGTGGTGACGATGTGCGTCGGCGGCGGCATGGGCGCGGCCGGATTGTTCGAGGTGCTATAGGAGAGGCGAAACATGACCGACGATCGCGCCGGGACCGTTCGATCCGTTTACGATGCATTCGCCAAGGGTGACATGGAAGCGCTCGCGACGCTGCTCGCCGACACCGAATGGTACGAGGCCGAGGGGATGCCCTATGGCGGGCACTATCGCGGATTTCAGAAAATCGCCGCCAATGTCTTCGGCCCGATCGCCGGCGATGTCGAGAATTTCACCGCCAGGCCCGACGAGATACTGCCGCTCGGCGAGGACCGGGCGATCGCCTTCGGCACCTATCGCGGCCAGGGAAGCGCCGGCGAGGTCGCGGCGCCCTTCGCCCATGTCTGGACGGTGCGCGACGGAAAGATCGCGCGCTTCGTCCAGTATGCCGACAGCCATCTCTATCGTCAGGCAACCGGGCTGTAAGCCTGCCGTTTCTTTTGACCGCACATGCTGGCCCCCTTCCGCCAAAGCCGGTATCGCGGGCGGATGGCACAGGGGGAAGGAAAGGCGCCGATCGCGGCGGATCTCTATGGCGAGATACTGCTCGCCGAAGAGGAGCGGCCGAGCGGTGTGCGCTCGGTCATCCCGGGGCTTGCCCTCGCGATCCTCGCCTCGCTGGCCGCCGCCTGGCTCAGCGACCAATACGGCCCGCCGCTGATCCTGATGGGCCTCCTCATCGGCCTCGGCTTCAATTTCGTGAGCAGCGATCGACGGCTCGGCGCCGGCCTCGGCTTCGCCTCCCAGACCCTGTTGCGCATCGGCATCGTGCTGATCGGCGCGCAGGTGACGATCGCGCAATTCGGCGCGCTCGGCCTGCCCGCCTTTCTCTCGCTGATCGGCATCATGGCGGCGGTCTTTGTCGCCGCCATCCTTGCCGCCAGGCTGTTCCGGCAGGATGACTATTTCGGGCTGCTCTGCGGCGGTGCGACGGCGATTTGCGGGGCATCGGCGGCGCTCGCTCTGTGGAGCCTGATCGGCCAGCGGCGGATCGATCAGGCGCGCTTCACGCTGGTGCTGGTCGGCATATTCGCGATGAGCGCCTTCGCGCTGACCTTCTATCCGGCGATCGCCCGCATCCTCGAACTGTCTGACCGCCAGGCCGGTTTCCTCATCGGCGCCTCGATCCACGACGTCGCCCAGGCGATCGGTGGCGGCTTTTCCTATTCCGACGCCGCCGGCGAGATCGCGACGATCGTCAAGCTGACGCGGGTGGCGCTGCTCGCGCCGATCGTCGCGCTGGTCGCGATCTGGCTGCGCGCGCGCGAAGCCGGCGGCGAGACGTCGGTCACCAGCGGCCCGCGCTTCGGCCTGCCCTGGTTCGTATGGGGCTTCCTGATCGTCGTCGCCGCCAATTCGGCCTTCGTTTTTCCGGAGAGCGTCACACAGACGAGCCGCACCGGCGCGACGGCGCTGCTGCTGGTGGCGGTGACCGCGACGGCGATGAAATCGAATATGAGCGCGCTGCTGACCCAGGGCTGGCGGAGCTTCGCGCCGATCGTCGCCGCGACCGGCGTGGCCTTTCTGACGGCGCTCGGCGCGGCGATGCTGTTGTAGGCGCGATTAAAAACAGCGTTCGGACTGAGTGTGTCGAAGCCCTGTTCTTCGATTTTTCAGCTCGAAAGAAAGAGCAGCCCTTCGACAAGCTCAGGGCGAACGGAAATATTTGGGGGCCGCGCTCTACCCTTCGTGCCTGGCAATCCACTGTTCGACGACCGGGGCGATCTGGCTGCGCCATTTGCTGCCGTGGAAGATGCCGTAATGGCCGACGCCCTTGGCGAGGTGATATTTCTTCTTCGCGGCGAGCAGCTTTTCGGAGATCTTGAGCGCCGCTCTGGTCTGGCCGATGCCCGAAATATCGTCGCGCTCGCCTTCGATCGCCAGCAGGCCGATATCGGTGATCGCCGCGGGATCGACGAGCCGTTCGCGATGGGTGAATTGGCCGTCGGGCAACAGATGGCGCTGGAACACGACATCGACCGTCTGGAGATAGAATTCGGCCGCCATATCGGCGACCGAGCGGTATTCCTCGTAAAATTCCTTGGTCGCCTCGGCGCTGTCGCCGTCACCCTCGACCAGATGCTTAAACATCTCCCAATGGCTGATCAGGTGGTTGCCGAGATTCATCGACAGGAAACCGGCGAGCTGGAGGAAGCCCGGATAGACCTTGCGCCCGCCGCCCGGATAATAGAGCGGCACGGTGGCGATCACATTCTGCTCGAACCAGGCATGCGGGCGCTGGGTCGACAGCGTGTTGACCGCGGTCGGCGCCTCGCGCGTGTCGATCGGCCCGCCCATCATCGTCAGCGTCCTGGGCTTGGCCGGATGGTCGTCGGCCGACATCAACGCGGCCGTCGCATAGCAGGGCACCGAGGGCTGGCAGACGGCGAGCATGTGGGCGCCCGGGCCGATATGTTCGAGAAAGCCGATGATATAGTCGATATAGCTGTCGAGATCGAAATGGCCGTCGGCGAGCGGCACCATCTTCGCATCGCGCCAGTCGGTGATCCAGACATCGTGGCCGGGCAGCATCCGCGCCACCGTGTCGCGCAGCAGGGTTGCGAAATGCCCCGACATCGGCGCGACGATCAGCAGCCTGGGCTGGCCGGTGACGCCCTTCTTGACGAAATGCTTGAGCTGGCCGAAGGGCTTCGCCGCCTCGTTGACGATCTTGACCGCGAGCTGCCTGCCGTCGATCTCGACCGTCTCGATATCCCATTCGGGCTTGCCGCGCGGGGCCGAGGCGTGGGCGAAAACCTCGAGCGCCGAAGCCGCCACCGGGCTCATCGCGCCATAGCCGAATGGATTGGCCGGATTGTTGAGCCACTGGGCGCCGAGATCGGCCATCGCGCTCGCGCCGGCCAGCATCGAACGATGCATTTCATAAACGTCGTAAAGCATTATTTATCCCATTGCGCGGGCTTCCCCACAATATAGGGGGCACCCTAGCGCCTCGCCATCCCGTTGCAATGCAGCATGTCACAATGCGCCGAGTTGAGCGGGGGGAAGCACGCTGCTACGCGGGTGCGATGGCCGAAGACGAAACCCCCGACAAGACGCCCCGAAAACTCGGCAACCTGCTGCTGATCTGGCGGTTCGGCCGCCATTATCCGTGGCAGATATCGGGTGCGGCGATCGCGCTGCTGTTTGCCGCGGCGGCGACGCTGGCGATACCCGACGGCTTTCGCCGGGTGATCGACAAGGGCTTCGCGGCCACCGGCGACGATATCGCGCAATATTTCCATTATCTGCTGTTCATCGTCGTGATCCTCGCGATTGCCACCGCCGTCCGCTTCTATTTCGTCTCGTGGCTCGGCGAGCGGGTGGTCGCCGATCTGCGCATGGCCGTGCAGCGCAACTTGCTGGCGCTCGATCCCAAATATTTCGAGGAAAACCGGCCCTCGGAGATCGCCTCGCGGATGACCTCGGACACCTCGGTGATCGAGATGATCGTCGGCACCACGGTGTCGGTCGCGCTGCGCAACATCGTCATGGCGATCGGCGGGGTGATCTATCTCTTCACCCTCTCCCCCAAACTCACTGGCATGCTGCTGATCGGCATCCCGCTGATCCTCGGGCCGATCGTCATTCTCGGCCGCAAGCTGCGCGATCTCTCGCGCCACAGCCAGGACGGAGAGCCGCGAGAGCGACCGTTTCGGCGGCGCGGTCGAGCAGGCCTTTTCGACCGCGCGGCGGCGCATCGCCATTCGTTCGATCATGACCGCGATCATCATCTCGCTGATTTTCGGCGCGATCACGATGGTCATGTGGCAGGCCGCCTCCGACGTCCTCAACGACCGGATCACCGGCGGCTCGGTCGCCGCTTTCGTGCTCACCGGGATGATCGTCGCCGGCGCCTTCGGAGCGCTGACCGAGGTGTTCGGCGAACTGATGCGCGGCGCCGGCGCGGCCGGGCGGCTCGGCGAGCTGCTGCGGGAAGTGCCCGAAATCCGCGCGCCGGCGAAGCCGGTGAAGCTGCCCGAGCCGCCGCAGGGACGGTTGGCGCTCTCCGGCGTCACCTTCCGCTATCCGACCCGGCCCGAACACAAGGCGCTCGACGATTTCTCGCTCGCCGTCGAACCGGGCGAGGTGGTGGCGATCGTCGGCGCTTCGGGCGCCGGCAAGTCGACCCTCTTCCAGCTCGCCCAGCGCTTTTACGATCCACAGCAGGGATCGATCGCGCTTGACGGCGTCGAATTGCGTCAGGCCGACCCGGCCGCCTTGCGCAACCGCATCGCGATGGTGCCGCAGGAGACGGTGATCTTCGCCGCCTCGGCGCGCGACAATATCCGCTACGGCGACTGGAATGCCGGCGATGAGGCGATCTGGGAGGCGGCCGAGACGGCCAACGCGGCCGAATTCCTGCGCCGGCTTCCCGCCGGGCTCGATACCTTCCTCGGCGAGAGCGGCGCGCGGCTTTCGGGTGGCCAGCGCCAGCGGCTGGCGATCGCGCGCGCGGTGTTGCGCGATGCTCCGCTGCTGCTGCTCGATGAGGCGACCTCGGCGCTCGATGCTGAATCGGAGCGGCTCGTCCAGCAGGCGCTCGAGCGGCTGATGGCGCACCGCACGACGATCGTCATCGCCCACCGGCTCGCCACCGTCCGCTCGGCCGACCGGATCGTGGTGATGGATGACGGCCGGATCGTCGAACAGGGCGATCATGCCAGCCTGCTCGCCAAGGGCGGCCTCTATGCGCGCCTCGCCGAGCTGCAGTTCGGCGAGCTCGCCGCCTGACCGGACGCCGCGCCCCACGACCGCAAAAGAAAGGGCGAGCCGCGGCCCGCCCTTTCTTGATGTCCGAACTGCGGAGTTAGAAGTTCGTATACATCTCGTTGCCGATGAAGCCCATATTGGTGATGCGGGCGCGGCGGGTGAGCGCCAGTATTTCGTCGACCATTTCGTAATTGGCCTCCGGATCGGGCCGCATATGGAGCTCGGGCACCGGCTGCATCGTCACCGTGATGTCGAGATACTGGCGCAGCTGCTGTAGCGAGATCGGCTCGCCATTCCACAGGATCTCGTTGCCGGGGGAAATATAGACCTCGTTCT
>JAIVHR010000062.1:0-6061 GCA_020200935.1 Sphingomonadales bacterium | reverse complement strand
GCGTGGGTCTGGATCGGGATGGTGATGATGAACATGATGAGGAGCACCAGCATGACGTCGATAAGCGGCGTCGTGTTGATGTCCATCATCGGTTCGTCTTCGCCACCCTCACTCGGTGTTACCTTACCACCCATATCTCAAAACTCCTGACTGGCCGGCGGCCTAAAGACGCTGAATACCGATGCCCGGCGCGGGCTCGGAGATGAATCCGACGCGAGCGAAGCCGGCGCTCTGCATCATGAAGATCGGTCCGCCGACGCAGCGCCACGGGGTTTCGACATCGGCACGGATATGTACCTCGGGAAGGTCGTCCTCGGTCATATTTTCTACCCCGCCCATGCGCTCGATCAGATCCTCGAGCCGCTCGACAGCGCGGTTATACAATTCCTGCGAACTGACCGGGGTCAGGTTCCAGAAAACCTGGCATTGGCCGCCTTCCTCGCGGATCGAGAGCGAAACATTCTCCGGTTTCGTCACCGTCGGCACGAGCCTGACGCTCGGCAGATTGAGAGGAACGGTCTGGATGACCACCGGAACGGCGATCAGGAAGATGATCAACAGCACCAGCATGACGTCGGTCAGCGGGACGACGTTGATCTCCGCAATCGCGGCGCCACCGCCTTCTGCGTCTTCCGAGGGGGCAACACTCATTCCCATAGGGTCGTTCCTGTAACTTCGGCCCGTTCCCGAGCCCCGTAAAATCCTTGCGGCAAGGCTGCCGGGGGCACACGATGCCCCCGGCCTCCTTTCGACCTACTTCCTGGTCGGTGGCGTCGTCGAGGTGCCGGTCGTTCCGGTGGTCGTCGTGCCCGTGGTCGCCGTACCCGTGGTCGACGTGCCGGTCGCCGGCTTGGCGGTCGACGCCGGAGCGCTCGACCCCGTCAGCGACGGCTTCACCCGACCGTCCGACATGATGTAGCCGTGGATCTGGTTCGAGAAGGAACTCAGCTCTTCGGCGATCTGCTTGTTGCGGCGGAGCAGCCAGTTATAGGCCATGACCGCCGGAACCGCGACGATCAGGCCGAGCGCGGTCATGATCAGCGCCTCGCCGACCGGGCCGGCGACGGCGTCGATCGACGCCTGGCCGGCGGCACCGATCTTGATCAGTGCGCGATAGATGCCGACCACCGTGCCGAACAGACCGACGAAGGGCGCGGTCGATCCGACGGTGGCGAGGATGGCGAGACCTTCGCTGAGCTTCGAATTGACCGAGCCGACCGAACGCTGAAGCGCGTTTACCGTCCACTCATGCGCCTCGACCGGATCGGTCAGCTTGTCGTGATGCTCGCGCGCCTGGATGCCGTCTTCGACGACCTGGCGATAGGCGCTGTTCTTATCGAGCTTGGTCGCGCCTTCCTTGAGGCTGTTGGATCGCCAGAAATTGGCGCGGGCACGCTTGCCCTGGTTGATGATCTTCTGCTGCTCGAAGAGCTTGGTGAAGAGAATGTACCAGGACATGGCCGACATGATCACCAGCACCGAGAAGGTGCCGATCGCAACCGGGCCGCCCTCTTCGAGAGCCTGCTGGATGCCATAGGGATTCTCAGCCGGGGCTGCTGCTGCTTCAGTAGACATATTCAAATCTTCCTCTCAGAGTAAATCCATGGGCCGCGCGAAGGCGAGCCGTCCAACACTAGTCAGGTATCTCCCACCGCACCGAGTTCGAATAGGTGTCCGAGGTGTTGTTGCCGTCTCTATCCTTGGCCGGCGTAAAGCGCCCGCGGCGCTGCAGGTAACGACAGGCCGTCTCATCCAGCCGCGGATAACCGCTGGAACTCGTCACCGTGCAGCCTGTCACCCGGCCATCCGATCCAACAGTCAACCGGAAGCCGGTAGTGCCCTGCTCGCCATTGCGCAGCGAACTGGACGGATAGTCGTTATTCGTCACCCAGCCGCCGGGGTTTCCGCGCGGTTGCGCCGGTGCGGCCTGGCTAGGCGGCGGCGGCGGTGGCGGCGGTGGCGGCGGTGGCGGCGGAGCCGCCCGCGGGATCGGAATCCTCCGGATCGGCGGCGGCGGCGCGACCCGCGGCGAACGCGTCGTGACGATCGGCGGCCGCGAGACCTGCACCGGCGGCGGCGGCACCGGCTGATCGGGCGGCGGAGGCGGCGGCTCTTCCTCGGGCGGCGGCGGCTCTTCCTCGACATCGAAGACGTTCAGGTCTTCCTGCACGTTGCGGACTACGCTGACGGCGAGACCGGAGACCAACGCATAGGCGAGCACCACATGCAGCAACGCGACGATGACGATCGCCACGACCCGACGGGTGCTCATATTCTGGTCAGCATATGCCATTAATCAAACACGCTCCTCCGATTTCCCCACGTCCATAAACCATCCGTTCATCACGCCAAGCCTAGGGACGTCCGTCGCTGATGTGTTATTGTTTCATCGATGGATAACGAGTCCCTACCTTCAGCCAACGCGTTACGCAACCGTTACTCCATGCACCTGTCTGCCTTTTTTACGCACCAGTGTCACTATCGTTCCTGAGGAGGATTCAGCTTGCGACTTTTCGCCTTACTGCCTGTAGTTTGCGGCGCGGCTTTTGCAATCGCCCCGCTTGCCGCCCAGCCGACCGAAGACCCGCAATACAGTTTCGCCGATCTGGCCGATGCCGCGCTTGGCGCGCCGGTCGTCGCGCTGGCCGAGATCGACGATGCGATTCGGCTGCGCGACGAACGCGCGGTCGGCGTGCCGGCCGGCCATGTCCGCTATTATGTCGAGGCCGATCTGCTCAATCTGATTCGCAGCGACCGGACGGTGCCCGGCCGCATCCGCTATCTGATCGACATGCCGCTCGATGCCGATGGCGGACGGCCCGATATCGAGGATCGCCAGGTGCTGCTGATGCTCGAGCCCGTGCAGGGCCGCCCGGGCGAGATGCGGCTCGTCTCGCGCCACGGCCAGATCGACTGGACGCCGGAGCGCGAGCAGGTGGTGCGCGGGCTGCTCGCCGAAGCCGCCGACCCGGCGGCGCCAGGCGCGGTGACCGGCATCGGCAATATCTTCAGTGTACCCGGCACCTTGCCCGGAGAGAACGAGACGCAAATCTTCCTCGCCACCGCCGACGGCCGCCCGGTTTCGCTGAGCGTATTGCGCCGGCCGGGCCAGCAGCCGCGCTGGAACGTGTCGCTGGGCGAGGTGGTGACCCAGTCGCTGCCGCCGCCCGAGCCGGAAACACTGCTCTGGTACCGGCTCGCCTGTTCGCTGCCCGCCCAGGTGCCGGCGAGCGCGCTGGAGACGATGGATGCCGGGCAGGTCGAGCGCGCCCGAGCCGATTACGCGCTGGTCCTGCGCGATCTCGGGCCCTGCCCGCGCTATCTCGACGGATCGAGATAGAGGAAATCGCGCGGGTAACTTTTGAGATGCGCGCCGCCGTCGACGAAGATCGTCTGGCCGGTGACCGACCGGGCATCGGCGAGCCAGGCCACGGCATCAGCGATCTCTTCGGGGAGCGGCAGGCGATCCAGCGGCATACCTTGGACAGCGCATAGCTGAACTGGTCGCCATGTGGCTGGGCGATCCGCTGATCGAGAATATTGACGATTGCCGCGCCCTCCGCCGCAGTCTCGGCGAAGTGTCGGGCGAGCTGGGCCGGCGCGACGCAATTGACCGCATAATGGCGCATCATCGCCACCTGCGTCGCGGTTTCAGGCCGATCCTCTTCGAACAAAGCCGCATTGTTGACGAGCAGATCGGGCGGTTGTCCGAACCGGTCGGCAATCGCGGGGATGAGGGCGGCCAGCTGGGCCTCCTCGGCGAGATCGGCCGCGAAGCCGTGCCAGTCGGTACCCGCGCGCTCGAGCCTGCCTCGCAATTCGTCGTCGGGCTCGCAGTCGGACGAGGCATGCAGCGCCAGCGCATAGCCTTGCTCGGCCAGAGAGCCTGCGATCGCCGCTCCGAGCCTGCGGCAGCCGCCGGTGACCAGCGCCAGCCTCATCGTCCCATCCTCATCGCCGGTGCCTCACGAGGCGGATGCCGATTTCCTCGCCATTCTCGCTGATCGCGAGCTTGACGATCTCGACCTCGACCCGGGTGACCCGCTTGTCCTGGAGGAACAGCGTTTGGGCAATGTGATCGCCGACCGCCTCGATCAGCGTGAAATGCCGGTCCTTGGGCAGCGCCTCGGTCATCGCGTGCTTGAGATCGAGATAATTCTTCGATCGGGAGAGCGGCGTATCCATCTCGAACCGGTCGATCACCGCGAGATCGGCGGTGACCGAAATGCGCAGCGGCTGGGGCAGCTTGGTCTCTTCGGAATAGATCCCGGTGAGCACCGGCACCTCGACATTCGCCACCTTGAGCTGCAGCCGATCTTCATGATCATCGCGCATATCGACCCTTCGTACGATTCGCCTGTCGGCGGTGCGGCATCGCTAGTCGCCGGGGCGCGCGAGGTAAATGGCGGCGGGCTTTGCCTTCGTCCCGGCAAGGCCCTAATCCCGTCGCCATGGCCGCCGCCCCGCCCGACGATCTGTCCCGCCTGTCGCTCGAGGAGATCGCGGCGCTCGCCGAATCGCGCACTCTGCCGCCGGTCGAGCAGTGGCATCCCGAGCGCGAAGGCGAGATCGACATCCGGATCGCGGCCGACGGCACATGGTATCACGAGAGCGACCCGATCCGCCGCGACAGGCTGGTGCGGCTCTTCTCGACGATCCTGCGGCGCGAGCCCGGCGGCGGCTACGCCCTCGTCACCCCGGTCGAGAAGCTCGCCATACACGTAGAGGATGCCCCCTTCGTGGCGGTCGAGATGAAGCGCGCGGAGGGGCGCCTCGCCTTTCGCCTCAACACCGGCGACCTCGTGGTCGCCGGTCCCGACCATCCGCTCGCGCTGCGCGACGGACCCGACGGCGCCCTGCCCTATCTCCATGTCCGCGGCGATCTGTGGGCAAAGCTCGCCCGGCCGGTCTATTATGAAGTCATGAACCTCGCGCTCGAACAGGATCCGGCCGGCGTGACCAGCGACGGGGCTTTTTTCGCGCTGGAGCCCGCCGCTTGAGCCTCGCCGCGAACCTGCGCAGCCGGCTCGACCGTTCGCATGCGCTGAAGGTCGAGATTTTCGAGACCGACCTGCGCGGCCGCAAGCACGGGCTCGAGGCGGCGGTCGATGCGGCGGTGCTGATCCCGGTCGTCGACCGCCCCGAGCCGAGCGTGATCCTGACCTTGCGCACCGACGCCCTGCCGAGCCATCCCGGCCAGGTCGCCTTTCCCGGCGGCAAGGTCGATCCCGGCGATGACGGCCCGGTCGGCGCCGCCTTGCGCGAAGCCGAGGAGGAGATCGCCCTGCCGCGCGAGCGGGTGGAGCTGGTCGGCACGACCGATCTCTATCTGTCAGGCACCGGCTATCACATCACCCCGGTGATCGGCGTCATCCCGCCGGGACTCGATCTCCATCCCGAAGAAGGCGAGGTCGCGGCGATCTTCGAAGTGCCGTTCGACCGATTGTTCGATCCGGTCGGCTATGTCGAAAAGGAGATCGAATGGCAGGGCCGGATGCGGCGCTATTTCGAGATGCAGTGGGAGGGCCAGCGGATCTGGGGCGTCACCGCGGCGATCATCATGAATCTGGCCCGGCGGCTCGAGGCGGTCTCGGCATGAAGAAATCCCGTACCCCGGCAGTGTGCTCCTGCGAAAGCAGGAGCCTAGGGCCGCATGCGATTCCCTTTTCCGCCCTGGGCTCCTGCCTTCGCAGGAGCACGGTAACCGCCATGCCCAATGAGGCGCGGAAATGACGAGGCTCCCCGACGCGCCGTGGCGGCATTGGGACGGGCTCGATACGCTGCTCGAGGCGCTCGGCGCCGCGGAGGGCAGGACGCGCTATGTCGGCGGGGCGGTGCGCGATACGTTGCTCGGGCTAGAGGTGCAGGATCTCGACCTTGCGACCGCGCTGCCGCCGTCCGATGTCGTCGCGCGGATCGAGGGCGCGGGGCTCAAGGCGGTGCCGACGGGATTGAAGCACGGCACGGTGACCGCGGTGATCGGCGACAAGCGCCCGATCGAGGTGACCACGTTGCGCCGCGACATCTCCACCGACGGCCGCCATGCCGAGATCGAATATAC
>JAIVHR010000061.1 GCA_020200935.1 Sphingomonadales bacterium | reverse complement strand
GTCTTCCTCGGCGATCCATTTGCGCTCGCCGGGCTCGTCCGGCGAGACAATGTTGCCGGCATCGAGGAGCAACTCGTCCTCGTCCTTGGCGGTCGCCGACGCCTTGGTTTCGGCTTGCGTTTCGCCGCCCGACATCGTGCGGGCTTCGCCGCCGGCGGAGCGCACGGTGAAAGTCGGCCGCGGCCCGCGCGACGGACGGATTACCGATTCGGGCGTCGAAACGGTATCGTCGAATATGCGCGGCGGATCGGCCGGCTTGTCCTCGGCGATCGGTGTGTCGAGCGACAATTCGTCCTTTTCGGGCGCGGCCGGCGCCTCGTCGCTTGCCGTCATGTCGGCGGCCGGCATGTCGGGTTCGATCTCGGCCTTTTCCGAGGCCGGTGGCGGCTCGTCGGCAGCCGGCTCAACCGCACCGGTGGTCTCGCTTTCGGCCTCGGCGGCCTGCTCTTCGGTCGGGTTGTCTTCGGCCGCCGAACGCGCCGACGGGAAGCTGAACACCTTGGCCGGCTCGGGCCGGTCCTGGGCCGCCGCCGAAGCGTCGATGCCGGTGGCGACCACCGAAACCCGCAGCTTGCCCTCGAGATCGTCATTGAAGGCCGAGCCCCAGATGATGTTGGCGTCGGGATCGACGAGTTCCTTGATGTGGTTCGCCGCCTCGTCGACCTCCATCAGCCGCATATCCTCGCCGCCGGTGATCGAGATGATGACGCCCTTGGCGCCCTGCATCGACACGCCGTCGAGCAGCGGATTGGCGATCGCCTTTTCGGCGGCCTCGCGGGCGCGATCGTCGCCTTCGGCCTCGCCGGTGCCCATCATCGCCTTGCCCATTTCCTCCATCACCGATCGGACGTCGGCGAAATCGAGATTGATGAGGCCCGGCATGACCATCAGGTCGGTGATGCCACGCACGCCCTGCTGGAGGACCTCGTCGGCCATCTTGAAGGCGTCCTTGAAGGTCGTATCGGGGTTGGCGACGAGAAACAGATTCTGGTTTGGAATGACGATCAGCGTGTCGACATGCTGCTGCAGCTCCTCGATCCCGGCATCGGCCGACTTCGACCGCCGCGAGCCTTCGAAACTGAACGGCTTGGTGACGACGCCGACGGTCAGGATACCCTTCTTGCGGGCGGCTTCGGCGATCACCGGGGCCGCGCCGGTGCCGGTGCCGCCGCCCATGCCGGCGGCGAGGAAGCACATATGCGATCCCTCGAGCGCATCCTCGATCGCGCCGAGCGTTTCCTCGGCCGCCGCGCGGCCGATCTCGGGCCGCGAACCGGCGCCGAGGCCTTCGGTGATCTTGGGACCGAGCTGGATGCGGATATCCGCATCGCTGTTGTTGAGCGCCTGCGCGTCGGTGTTGGCGACGATGAAGTCGACGCCCTGCACCTGCGCGCCGATCATGTTGGCGATCGCGTTTCCTCCGGCACCGCCCACGCCGATGACGCAGATCTTCGGCCGCAGCTCGCTGACCTCACTCCGGGTGAATTCGATGCTCATGCGATGGTCTCCTTTTGCCGTTTACGCATCCCGCTTCGGCATTCGCGAATCCTAGAACAGAGCGAATCTCCGTTGCTAGTAAGACCCGGGGCCGAATCGTGGATAAAACTCACTATTTTCCTCAATATTCATTCCTGAAGGCAGCCATGAAACGCTGCCAGAGACTGCCGGTCGACACGCGATGGACGAGTTGCGCCTGATCCTGCATCACGCGCAGGTCGGCCGGGCCCTCGACGGCGAAGCGGGCGAGACCCGCCAAGGTCGAGAAAGCCGGCCCCGAATGAGCCTCGGGAAGCCCCGGCAGCCCGTGCGGACGGCCGATCCGGACCGTCCTGCCGAGCACGCCCTGGGCGAAATCGGCGATGCCCTTCATCTCGGCGCCGCCGCCGGTCAGCACGACCTGCCGCCCGACCGGGCCGGTAAAGCCCAGCGTATCGAGCGACTTGCCGATATCGGCCATCAATGTCTCGAGCTGCTGGCGAACCACCGCGATCAGCTGGGCGCGGGTGATGCGCGGGCTCTCGCCGGCGTCGTCGGCGAGCGAGCTGACATCGATCATCTCGTGATTGTCGCGCGGGCTCGTCGTCGCCGAACCGTGGAAGCATTTGACGCGTTCGGCCTGGGCGCGGCGCATGCCGAATTCGGCGGCGATCGCGTCGGTGAGGTCCGACGCGCCGGTCGGGATCGAACTCAGTCCGACGAGCATGCCGCCGGCGAACAGCGACACGTTGGTCACCCCTGCCCCCAATTCGACGAGCGCGACACCGAGTTCGCGCTCCTCGTCCGACAGGCAGGCATGCCCCGTCGCCACCGGCGAAGCGACGATGCCGTCGACGGTGAGATAGGCGCTGCGCACGCACAGATCGAGATTGCGCATCGGCGAGCGTTCGGTGAGCACCGCATGGATATCGACGCCGAGCTGGTCGGCATGGAGGCCCAAGGGATTCTTGACCCCGGTCAGCCCGTCGAGCGTGTAGAGCGTCGGATGGGCGTGGAGCAGCTCCATCCCCTCGGGATCGATCGATTCGAGCCCGGCGAGATGAAGATCGCGGATATGTGCCTCCTCGATCCGGTAGCCGCCGAGATCGGCCTCGATCGTCGTCACCTTCGACACCAGCCCGCCGGCCGAAAAGCCGACCCAGGCGCTCTCGATATTGGTCCCGGCGAGCCGCTCGGCCTGCTCGACCGCGGCGCGGATCGCCGCCTCGGTCGCCTCCATGTCGGCGATATAGCCGCGCCGCACGCCGCGGCTCTCGCGCTGGCCGGTGCCGAGCACCTGAAGATCGCCGCCGCCTTCGGGATCGCGCAGGATCATCGCGCAGATCTTCGACGATCCGATATCCAGCACCGCAACCAGATTGTCGCTCTTGCCCTGGGCCATCAGATGTCCTCCGCCAAAGCCGCATTTTCGGGCGACACGCGGACCACGAAGCGGTCGGGCACGCGCATGTCGAAGCGGCGAAAACCCTCGCCGAGCAGCCCGGTCACGCCGTCCATGCGCGCGAATTGCCGCAGCGCGCGCGCCGCTTGCTGCTCACCCTCGGGGAGCGACAGCACCTCGCCCGACTGGAAGCGCAGGTCCCAGCGGCGATTGCCGACCCAGGTCGCGCCGTCGAGCATCGGCTCGAGCGCCGGCGCGGCATCCATCAGCCGGGCGAAATCGCCGACCTGGTGGTTGGCCTGCGGACCGATGATCAGTGGCAGATCGGGCAGCGCATCGAGCGCAACCTCTTCGAGCACTTCGCCGGCGCCGTCGATCAGATAGAGCTGCCGCTCATGCTGCCAGACGGCGATCGGCCGGCGTTCGGAAATCGCGATGACCAGCGTATCGGGCAGCCGGCGCGTGACCCGAGCCTCGCCGACCCAGCTGAAAGCCTCCACCCGGCCGCGGATCTCGTCGAGATCGATATTGGGCATCGCCATCGAAGGCTGGTCGAGCGCGACGGCATAGACCGGGAGCCGTTCCATCCGGTCGATGCCCTGAATCTCGATGCGGTCGACGGTGAAGCCGAGCTTGCCGATCCCCTCGCCGACCTGCCAGCCGACCATCTGCGGCACCCTGAGCAGGATCGCGAGGCCCAGCAATCCCGCGCCGATCACACCGAGCACCGCCCAGCGCGAAAAGCGGCGGATCGTCGCTTCTTCGAAGGGGACGATCTGCGCCATTTGCGCCGAGAAGCTTGCGGGCTTCCTCGGCACCGGCTTTCGCCTCGAAGTCGGACGGCCGCGCGAAGCGCTGCCGCGGCGGATGGCCTGGGCCTGGCTCATAGCGCTTCCTCCACGATACGTTGGACGAGTGCGGGGTAGCTGATGCCCCGATGCCGGGCCTGTTCGGGGACGAGGCTGAGCGGCGTCATGCCGGGCTGAGAGTTGACCTCGAGCAGGAAGAGCCCCGCCTCGCCTTGGCTTTCGTCCCAGCGGAAATCGGCGCGGCTGGTGCCCCGGCAGCCGAGCAGCCGGTGCGCATCGAGCGCGATCCGCTTGCAGGATAGACATGTTCGGTCAGCCCTTCGGTATATTTGGCGTCATAATCGTAGAAGCCGCGGGTCGGCAGCAGCTCGGTGACCCCGAGCGCCTCGTCGCCGATGACGGCCGTGGTCAGCTCGCGCCCAGCAATGAAGGGCTCGGCGAGCAGCCGGGTAAATTCCTGCCAGGGGCCGGAAACGTCGCGGCCGATCGGATCGCCGTAATTGCCGCCCTCGGTGACGATCGCGACGCCGACCGACGAGCCTTCATTGACCGGCTTGAGCACATAGGGCCGTGGCATCGGATCGCCGGCATAAAGGCTCTCGCTTTCGACGATCAGCCCGTCGGGCATCGGGATGCCGTGCGGCACCAGGACCTTCTTGGTCAGCTCCTTGTCAATCGCGATGACCGAAGTTGCGAGGCCCGAATGGGTGTAGGGGATCTGCATCAGATCGAGCATCCCCTGCACCGTCCCGTCCTCGCCCGGGCTGCCGTGGAGCGCATTGAAGACCACATCGGGCCGGATGGCGGCAAGCACCTGGGCGACGTTGCGGTCCATGTCGACGGCGGTCACCTCGTGGCCGAGGCTTTCGAGCGCCTCGGCGACGCCCTTGCCGCTCATCAGCGAGACCTCGCGCTCGGCCGACCAGCCGCCCATCAGCACCGCGATATGGAGCGTTTGAATCACGCCTTGTCCCCCACGCGCTGAATCTCCCATTCGAGTTCGACGCCTGAATGCTCGCGCACGCGGCGGCGGACTTCCTCGCCGAGCGCCTCGATATCGCCCGCCGTCGCCTCGCCGGTGTTGATCAGAAAGTTGGTGTGCTTTTCGGAAACCTGCGCCCCGCCGACCGTCAGCCCCCGGCAGCCGGCGGCATCGACGAGCCGCCAGGCCTTGTCGCCTTCGGGATTCTTGAAGGTCGAGCCACCGGTGCGCGATCGCAAGGGCTGCGAGGCTTCGCGCTCCTCGGCGATCCGGTCCATCTCCTCGCCGATCGTTTCTGGATCGCCGGGGATTCCTTCGAACAGCGCCTCGATGACGATCGCGCCCGCCGGCACCGCCGAATGGCGATAGCTGTAATCGAACCGATCGAGCGGCCAGGTCTCGATCGTGCCGTCGCGCAGCACCAGCCGGGCCTCGATCAGGATATCCCTGACCTCGCGGCCATAGGCGCCCGCATTCATGCGCACCGCGCCGCCCGTCGTCCCCGGAATGCCGCGCAGGAATTCGAGCCCGGCGATGCCGGCGTCGCGCGCCTTGCTGGCGACGGTGATTCCCATCGCCGCACCGCCCGCGCGCACGCGGTTGCCCACTTCGATCGCGATTCCCGCGAAGGCCTTGGGCAGCCGGACGACAACGCCCTCAACCCCGCCGTCGCGGACGATGAGGTTCGATCCGACACCGACCGGGAGCACCGGGATCGAGGGGTCGAGCTGCGAGAGAAACTGGGCCAGATCGAGGGCATCGCTGGGCCTGACCAGCCATTCGGCGGGGCCGCCGGTGCGGAACCAGATGAAATCGGCGAGGCTGCCGACC